>DATAHE010000058.1:0-14908 GCA_036263355.1 Steroidobacteraceae bacterium
TCTGCAAATGCCTTGTTGCCCAGTTCTTCCAGTGCACGTGCGTACACTGCACGCTTGAAGTAGATCACTTCGCGTACTGGCTCCCAGTAATCAATCCAGCGCCAGCGATCAAACTCCGGCTGATTGGTGGTCGCAAAATTAAAGCGGTCTTCGCTGCCTGTAAAACGCAATAGAAACCAGCGCTGCTTCTGCCCTTTCACTTCGCGGTCTGCGCGTTGATACTGCGCTGGCAATCGATAACGCAACCAGCTTTGCGTGGTGGCAAGTATCTGCACATCATCACGCGACAAGCCAATCTCTTCATATAACTCGCGGAACAAGGCCTGCTCCGGCTTCTCGCCATCTGCGATACCACCTTGTGGAAACTGCCAGCCTTTTCCGCCCGAGCGTCCGCCGACAAATACCTGGCGATCATCGCGGATCAAGATGATCCCGACATTGGCGCGAAAACCGTGGACGTCAACAAAATCGCTCATAGGTTGGGTGATTGTTCCACAGGGCTGCGCTTGGCTGCAATTAAAAACAAACAATTACACCAACAATTTGTTTGCAGTTGCGCCTGCTTTGCGTACGCTTGCAGAAATGAATCATTCTGACGCCGTTCCCGCGCACAGATTCGCGACACTGCAGTGGATATTGCTGTGCGCGATAGCCGTGTTCGCCGTGCTGCTGGCATTGTGTTCCGGCAGTGTGATGTTGAGCATTCATGACATTGCCTCAACCCTGTCATCCAGTATCGGCAACAATAGTGCAGACAACACATCATTGCATCAGGCCATTTTGCTGCAACTGCGATTGCCACGCGCCCTGAACGCATTCGCACTGGGTGGATTGCTCTCGTTATCAGGCGTCTACATGCAGGCGTTACTGCGCAATCCTCTCGCTGATCCATTTGTGGTTGGCACTTCTGGTGGTGCCGCAGTGGCAGCACTGATCTGCATGTTACTGGGTGCGGGCGCAGCCGCCATTCATGGCTTCGCGATCGTCGGCGCATTTGTTGCTACGCTGGTAGTGTTCGCACTGGCTCATGCCGAAGGCAGTTGGTCACCAACACGATTGTTGTTGACGGGCGTGATCGTGGCTGCTGGCAGCAATGCTGCGGTGACGCTGCTGCTAACCATGGGTGATGAGTCGCATCTGCGCAGCATGTTGTTCTGGCTAATGGGTGAAATCGATACACGTTCATCGTGGTCACTATGGTTGGTACTACTTACCACCACGTTGCTGACGACATTGCTGGCGCGACATCTCAACTTGTTAGCAAGAGGCGAGGTTCAGGCGCAGGCGCTGGGCATGAATGTGAAGCAGCTGCGCATCGTGTTGTTTGTGATCAGTTCTGTTTTAACGGCGAGCGTTGTCACTCGCGCTGGCACCATTGGCTTCATTGGACTAATCACGCCGCATCTTGCCCGTTTACTACTCGGCAGTGATCATCGCAAACTGGTACCAGCAGCAGTGCTACTGGGCGGCACACTACTAACGTTAGCTGATACTGCAGCAAGAACCTTGTTTGCACCACGTCAATTGCCGGTGGGTGCCTTAACTGCAGTGATTGGTGTACCTGTTTTTCTGTTTTTGATGTTTACCAGACGTCGATACTAGGATTGTAACTTTCGATGATGAGTTATTGATCAACGCCACAAACATCTCGCATTCAAGATCGACTCTCAATGTCGGTTAATCGAGCCGATAGTACCCTTGTCCATACGAAACTGCGGACGGCGGCCGTAGGTAAGCCACCGCCATACCCATTCCAGAGGGCCTTGCGTGAAATGTGAGAGCCACACCTGACTCCACCATATCTGCAGTGCAACCGTCAACGCGCATGCAACGCAGACACTGATCATTCCAAAGCGCGGACCAATCCCAATGCCGACACCATAGAACAATACAATTCCTATGAGGCTTTGCGTCAGATAGTTAGTCAATGCCATGCGTCCGAAGGGAACAAGGACGCGGAGACGGCTCGCCCAAGCCGGTCGATTGAATAGCAAGACAAAGCCAACTGCGTACGCAATACCGATCGCGAGCGGTCCGGCTCTAAGCATCATGCGGATTAGGACTTTGAAAGTCCCCGTGCTGATTGCTGGATACGCCGCAATGATCTTAGACTGAACATATGAGCATGTCGTCGCAGCAAGACTCAGTGCCAGAGCTCCATAGAAAATTCTTCGCAGCGTCCGATAGTTCTGCTCAGTGGCGAAGAACAGATCCTTTCTGCCAGCCCAGTATCCAAGTAGGAACCTGGCCAGAATAAAAAAGACTAGCGGCCAATTCGCGCGCGCCCACTTAGCCGTCGCGATGTTGGCGCTAAGAGCATCTCCTAAATTTCCAGAAGAGAAACCATGCAACGCTCGCGCGTACACCACAGTATCATCAGGCGGAGTCGTCAGGAGAGCTCTCACATATGTCCCGATCAACGAAGGCAAGACAGCGATCGTGACACCGCATATTAGCAATACACGGTCTGATACATGACGAAACGGGATCATTAGCAGTCCGATCACCGCATATGTAAGCAGGATATCGCCCCACCATATGAACCAGGAGTGAATCCAACCCATGAACATTAATACGAGTATGCGTCTCAGGTATTGCCATAAGTGAGCGCCGCCGCTCAAGGTGGCGCGCTGTATTTGCAGTGAGAAGCCAAGCCCGAACAGCAATGAGAATATCGTGATGAATTTTCCGTTTACTACCCACTCCATGATGGGAGTTGCGATTGCGTCGAAGTTTGAACTAATAAGCGATCCTCTCGCAGTCGCATCGAGAAATTCATAGAGACTCAGGTATGCCAGATTGGACATGCATACGCCGATAAGAGCAAAACCGCGCAATGCATCAATGACTTCGTAATGCTGACCTGTTTGCAGTCGTTTTTCTTCTTGCGGAAGTGAACTGGCATTAACGGTATCTAAACTCATTTGTCCCTTAGATCGTGTGAGTGGCTCCAGCAAACCTGTTTCGACGGCATTGTTATTCAGCGTTGCTATTCAAGAGCAATAGTACGTATCGGCGAATGGCTACAGCTTAACACGTAACCACATCAATCCGATTGCGCCCATGCTGTTTGGCACGATATAAAGCCGCATCCGCTTCAGCCAGCAATTGATCAGCACAGGACCGTAGATCAATAGCGCGTTCACCGTTCATGCTCATAATGGCGACACCGACTGAAACCGTTAACGAATGTTGAATGTCGGCAGAGAGTTTCAACGGCGTCGCACACACAGCCTGACGCATACGTTCAGCCAGTGTTGCCGCTTGTTCATGCGATACCGCAGGCACCAGGACTACGAATTCATCACCACCATAACGCGCCGCGGCATCGCCGCCACGGATCTGCTGATTGATACGTTGTGCTGCTTCGCGCAACGCGGCATCTCCAGCAAGATGCCCATGTTGATCATTGATGTTCTTGAAGTGATCTAGATCTAGCAACACACAGGCCACGGCGGTCTGATTCCGGTAGGCGCGCGATAGTTCTTCCTTCATTCGTTCATGCAGGTAACGACGGTTGTGCCAGCCTGTTAGAAAATCCGTAATACCACTTTGCACCAGACGCGTACGGTTGATGGCATTTTCAATCGCGAAGGACGCGATGACACCAAGGTGTGCAAAGAAGTCTGTGGCCAGCTCGCGGGTAAATCGCGTGGGATCACTGCTGCCAAAGTTGATGGTGCCGTGAAGAATGCCCTGGCTCCACAGTGGAATCACCGCCACGCTCTTCAACGTATTGACCGGACCAAACAACGTGCGATGGTGCATCGCTGAGTATTCACCCAGCAGAGGCTTCTTGCTGGCCTGAAATTGCGGTAGCAATCCCTGAACATTGTCCACAAAAATCACTGCCGGGAAAGATTCCGCAGGATGGCCGCCACCGAGTAACAGGTGCCGAATCTCATGATCCGGGTCCCATAGCACTAACGTCACATGATCCAGTGCATACGACACCATCAGTCGTTCGCATATCACTTCGAACAGGCTGGGAAGGTCGGTGGCTTTTAATAGCTCCAGTTCTCGTTGCTGGGTCTTTTTCAGCACACGCTCATTGGTCGCAGCCTCTTCCGTCAGTGCTGCAATGCGCTTGCGTAATCGGGCAACTTCAAATTGAAGATCGGCGCTGTTCATACATGTTTTACATCGCCACCAGGCAAAAGTTCCCCATCCCATTAACTTAGTTAAAAATCGTGATCGACTATTTGCTATTTGCCTGATTACATCAATCACGACATTGGGTTTATTCCATCACAGAAGCAAGTATCAATGAATACTGGAATGGCGCAACCTGCAAATAACCTTAGAGAACTGCGAACCACATGCAGACTTGGTTACTCTGGTTCATAATGTCAACGAAAGACACTTGCCAGTGTCGTAATTTTTAAGTAAGCGACGAACCAGATCTGCCAACAATTAACGAACATCATGAGCAACGAACATCTGCCCGATGACTTACCTGGCAATCCTTTGCCACTGCTGGACGAATGGCTGCAGTA
Source organism: Steroidobacteraceae bacterium (assembly GCA_036263355.1). Classification (GTDB taxonomy): domain Bacteria; phylum Pseudomonadota; class Gammaproteobacteria; order Steroidobacterales; family Steroidobacteraceae; genus CAILZL01. Next base: position 4,497 of record DATAHE010000058.1, read on the forward strand.
TGCGCGATCACATTCGCAGCAACCAAATCCGGACGCCATGACATTGGCGACGGTGACCGCCGAAGGCCACCCTAACGCACGCATTGTGCTGTGCAAACAATTTAACCTTAACAATGGTTATGTGACTTTCTTTACCAACTATCAATCCACCAAGGGTCAGGAACTACAAGCGCATCCCTACGCAGCGGTGGTCATGCATTGGGATCATCTGCATCGTCAGGTGCGTTTGCAGGGCCAGATTGTGAAATCACCTGCTGCAGAGAGCGACGCCTATTTCAATATTCGCGCGGTGATCAGTCAGGTGGGCGCATGGGCCAGCCATCAAAGCCGACCATTGTCATCGCGCGCACAACTAGCTGCCCAGGTGGAAGCAGTGAATCAGCAATATTCAAATCGATTGATTCCACGTCCCGCACATTGGGGTGGCTTTCGCCTATGGATCAGCTCGCTGGAGTTGTGGCTGGAAGGTCCAGGTAGAGTACACGACCGCGCCCGCTGGACACGCGCGATTATTCCCACCGACGAATTCAACTTTGCTGGTGACGCGTGGCAAGCAACGCGATTGAATCCGTGACGAGAAAGATTTCTCGCGTTGCTAAAAATGACAACGATGGTGAATTCAGCGTTGTAACTCAAGCATCCGCATTAATGCCGTTTTAAAACCATGTTTCGCAAGATTCGCATTGTTATTCTGTTGGCCATTCTGGCATTCGTCAGTCTGTATACCTTTACTGAAAGCACGTATCCAAAAAAGTGGCGCGATTCCATTCAGGTGGCACTGTACCCTGTGAATGCGGATGGCAGTGAAGTCAGCACTGCCTATATCAATGCATTGACCAAAGATGATTTTGAAAAGATCGAAATCTTCTTTGACAAACAAGCGCATGAGTATGGCTTGAACATTGATCGCCCGTTCCGGTTTACGCTGGCTGCAGCATTGCAGGATGTGCCGCCGCTAATAAAGGAACATCCCACCCGTCTTGATGTAATGCTGTGGAGTTTAAAGCTACGCTGGTTTGCATGGCGTACGCCAAAACCAGCGGGGCCGATGGTCACCATTCGCATGTTCCTGCTGTTTCATGATCCCGCTCGTGCCTCACAACTACCGGACTCCACCGGATTGCAGAAAGGATTACTTGGCATTGCGCATCTGTTTGCAGCGCGATCACAAGCTGGCTCTAATCAGGTTGTGATCGCGCACGAGTTATTGCACACACTCGGCGCCACCGATAAATACGATCTTGCAGATAATCAACCGCTATACCCAGTGGGTTATGCAGAACCGGACAAGCAACCACGGTATCCGCAGGAAATGGCCGAACTGATGGCAGGTCGAATTCCACTATCTACATCCCATGCAGAGCAAGCGGATTCATTGCGCGATGTGGTCATCGGCGGGCTGACGGCGCGCGAAATCAACTGGATCAAACCATAATGTCCGGCATGGCACTTCGTTGCTCGGATCTGGATATCACCGTAAATGATCGAATGCTGGTGCAAGATCTGCAATTGCAATTCGTGCCCGGGACCATTACTTGCGTACTAGGTCGTAACGGCACGGGAAAGTCTCTCACGCTGCACACACTTGCGGGGTTACGCAGTTTCGACAAAGGCGCTTTGCAGCTCGGCACTGAATCACTTGCAACGATCAGTCGTCGAAGCGTGGCGCAACAACTTGCCTTTGTTGCCCAGGATATCGAAGAGCCGTTTCCAGTCACTGTACTGGAATGCGCAGTAAGCGGCCGTCATCCTCATATTGATTTCTGGCAATGGGAATCAACCGATGATTACGCATTGGCGCGACAGTCACTGAGTGAAGTCGATCTGGGTGATTTCGCGGAGCGCAGTGTCCAGACTTTGTCAGGTGGCGAACGTCGACGTCTGGCCATCGCTGTCGCGTTGACGCAGGCACCAAACATCTTGGTGCTGGATGAACCCATCAACCATCTTGATCCACAACATCAATTGCAAGTGCTTAAGCTATTGCGCCGTAAAGCAGATGAAGGCCGCACTGTCATCATGACCCTGCACGACCCCAACCTTGCATTGCAATTCGGTGATCAGGCGCTGTTGTTATTCGGCGATGGCCGATGGATTCATGGCGACATGAGCATTCTGAATGATGCTTCCATCAGCGAATTGTATCGTACACCCATGCGTACCATTCGCATCGACGACCGTATGATGGTTATCAACATTTGATCGCGCTCATTTCGAGCGACGTAAGAATCTGTTGCCGGCGATTAAAACTACGCCGTTTCAAGCGTGCCAGGTTCTACGCTTTAGGCGGCAAGCCAAGCGTGAAATAAAACGTCGCACCTTGATTGATTCCTGCCTCCACCCAGATGCGGCCACCATGGCGTTGCACAATGCGATGTACAAAGGCCAGCCCTACGCCGGTGCCTTCAAACTGACTCTTGCTATGCAAACGATGAAACACCTTGAATAGCTGGTCAGCCTGACTTATATCAAATCCAGCGCCATTATCACGAACGAAATAGATATTCTCTGCCCCATCGTTTTTGCAGCCAATCTCAACCTGCGGATCTTTCTTCAAGCGTGTGAACTTGAATGAATTGGATAACAGATTACTGTATACCTGTCGCAATAACATGGGGTCGGCAGATGTCGCAGGCAAGTCACCAATGACTACCTTGATTCTGTCGTTAATATTGCTTTGATAAAGCATGTCGAGCACATCGAGAACAATGGCGGAAACTTCCACCGGCTGCTTCGCAAGAGGTTGACGACTAAGGCTCGCAAACTGCAATAGATGATCTATCAGTTGCGACATGTGATTGGCACTGTGCGAAATCTTGCCAACCAGCTGTTGCGCCTCATTAGACAATTGTGGCGCATAGCTTTGCACCAGCACGGTTGATACGCCGCTGATCACCCGTAGTGGCGCACGCAGATCATGCGACACCGTATAAGAGAATGCTTCGAGCTCCTGATTGGCAACCTCCAGCTCGACCACATGTTCACGCACGCGATGTTGCAGCTGTGACACTTCCTTGCGTAGTTGACGTACTTCCAGTCCACGCTTTAACACTGGAACAATGGTGGTGAGCTTGAATGGCTTCAACACATAGTCAAGCGCGCCTGCCTTCATCGCTTCAATCGCGGTGTCAATCGCACCATGCCCCGTCATTACAATACCGACAAGGTCACGGTCGTACTCATGCGCTCGACGTAGAAAGTCGATGCCATCCATCTCTGGCATTCTCAAGTCAGTAAGGATTAGATCGAAATTTTGTTTCTGCAACAGACCCAACGCCTCGTGCGCAGAATTCACTGCCGTAACTTGATACTCACCCGTATCCATCAGGGCATTGCTCAAGGCAATCATATGCACGGTGTTGTCGTCAACGACCAGCAAGTGAGGAATGGCAATTGATTCAGTCATGGCTTGCTGGTGTACTCACAGAGTTGGCAAGTGCTGCGAGCACACGTCGCAGTTCCTCGAGTTTGGGGGGCTTGTTCAAAACACGATCCACGTGCGGCGGAATATCATTTTCTGCCAACAACCGCTGACCCCATCCCGTCAGCAGCAGGACAGGTGTTGCAGGCGCAACACCTTTAATCGCTGCCGCAACTGCGCGGCCGTCGACATAGGGCATGCCCAGATCGGTAATCACGACATCAAAATGACCGCCGTCACGCTGCGCATTGTTGAACATTTCGATTCCTGCAGCACCGCCATTCGCGGCTATCACCTGATGTCCGTCACGACGCAACACTTCGGTCAGCGATTCGATAATGATGGGATCATCATCAATTACCAGCAACGACAACGGTCGCGCTGGTCTTGCAGCCTGAACATGTCTCACACCGTCCTGAATGGACAGCACCGCGGTAGGAAAGCTCAGACGAAACAGCGTGCCACGACCAGGCGAGCTTTCTATATGCAACTCAGCGCTGTGACGTTTCACCATCCCATAGACCATTGCCAGCCCCAGGCCCGTGCCACGTTCACCCTTGGTAGTAAAGAACGGCTCGAGGCAACGCTTTCTGGTTTTTTCATCCATACCCACACCGGTATCACTGACTTCAAGCAGTACAAAGGCATCCTGAACATTCTGTTCCTGTCTATTGATAACACGAGTAGTCACACTTAATGTTCCGCCTTTCGGCATCGCATCCACGGCGTTGAAAATCAGATTGGTCAGCGCGTCGCGAATTTCATGTTCCGCGCCCATTACCTTGGGCAGCGAGGCTTCAAACGATGTTTGCAATTCGATGACCACACCGCTTTCCTGCGGCACATCACGCCACCGTACACGCGTCAAGTCAATAACTTGTTGTGCAATGACATTGAGATCAATTTGCACCAGATCAAGCCTTGGTTCGCGAGTGCGATAGAACTCACGCATGCGTGTGACGGTTTGTGCCACATCTTCAATGGCACGTTGAATTGTTTCCAGATACTTGCGGGCGCGATCACTCAAGTTCGGCTCGTATTGCAACAACGATTCCGTATACAAGGCGACGGGTGAAATGGCATTGTTGATGTCGTGAGCGACGCCACTGGCAATCTGACCCAGTGCACTCAGTCGTTCCTGTTGCAGAATAGTTTGCTGACTCTGTCGCAAATCTTCATAGGCCTGCTGAAGTGCACGATAGATCTGCGCGTTGTGCGCGGCCAGCGCCACATGCTCGCTCAATTGACGCAGAAATTCAGACTCGCCTGCGGTAAAGCCATTCACCGCTCTACGTGCTGCAATCAATACACCAAACACTTTGCTTTCTGCCAGCAGCGGCGCTGCCACCAGCGACCGCAAACCCCCAGCAGCAAGACGCTGGGGAAATGGAAACGAAATCAGCGAGACATCCTGCTCATAAACCAGATAGCCCAGCACACAACGTGACAATCCATTCTTGTCGATGGCAATGTGGGCCTGCTCCGTCATCGCCAGCTCCATTGCGAGGCTGCCGCTGTTTACACCGACGCTGGTCACCGTTAACTCCTGTGCAATGGAGTCGTACAGACAGATGCATGCGAAATCTAGTGGCAGGTCCTGTTCAAGACTGCGCACCACTACTTGAAAAATACTCTGCAGGTCCTGACGCTCGGCAGTAGCGCGCGTAATGCGATTCAACAACGCCAGCCGGTTCATCTGTGCCTGCAAACCGGCTTCCCATTCCTTACGCTGCGTGACGTCGCGCACGAATCCCGAGAACTTGCGCCTGCCATGCAGTTGCACTTCAACAATGGCAAGGTCCATTGGGAAGGTACTGCCATCCTTGCGTTTGCCAGTCACTTCACGACCGATACCAATGACTTTCTTTTCACCGGTTCTTAAATAAGAACTGATGTATTCATCGTGATTGGTTGCATACTGTGGCGGCATCAACAGCTTGACATTCTTGCCGCGCACTTCTTCCAGCGTATAGCCAAAGATGCGTGACGCTGTGGCGTTAAACGCTTCAACCAATCCGTGTTCATCAATGGTGATAATGCCTTCGCTCGCCGTTTCGATAATGGCACGCACCACCTCATTACTCTCAGTGACCTCTCTGGCTTGATGCTGAATTCGCATCAGCATGCTGTTGAGCCCTTCCGTAAGTTGTCCGAACTCGTCGTTACCAATTTTTTCGGCTCGCAAGGAATAGTCATGATGCTGACCAACAGCCGTCGTCGTGTTCAGCAATGCGGTTAATGGGCGGGATATCTGCGATTGAAGAAAGCGCGCCAGAAAGTACGCAATGACCAATGCCACCCCGGTCATCATGATCGCAATCAGGCTGTAGTTACGCAGCTCGGTGTAAAGACCTCGCTGGTCCGCACGCAGATATAATTTTCCCAGGCGATGATTGTTGTCCTGCATGACGGTGAGCCATTGCGTTAATGCGCCATCAGCAAATTGATAGCCATCTTCTGCGATGTTTGCAGGATAGCCTTGCAACCCAGCTGCCTCGGGATAGCGTGCGAACAGCTTGCCATCGACCCCATACAGTGCCGCGTGGGTAATATTAGGCTCAGCCTTCAGAGCGGCAAGCACCTCTCTGGCATCATCGGCATTGTCGAATGCGAGTGCGGCGGTGCTATTGTTCGCTATCAATTTACCCAGCGTGCTGATGTTGCGCACTGAATGACTGCGAAATTCATGGTACTCATAGGCGATAAACGCAAGACAGGTCAGCAACAACACCGTGCCGCTGACGCTCATCATCATCAGCATCACTTTGCGGCGAATGGGTATGTTCCTGAGCATTCGTCAGTCCTCTCCGTGGCCTATCAGTTCTGCCTGTCGCAACAACTTGGAGCTGATCTCCAGCTTCGCGTCATGCATGGCAATCATATTGATGCGCAGACGCAATTTATTCTCCACCACCAGAAAGCGGATGATACCGCCGCTCAACGCGAAGCCTTCGAAGCCAGCAACTGTCAGCACACTGCTGTTCTTCAAACTCTGCAACACCGGTTTGAAACTCTGCATCTCGGACCGCGAGAAAAACAGGATGTGGCAGTGATTCACCATCGACGCATTTCGATAGCGGTTGATGATGATTGGATGACCACTAACGCTTTCATCACGCACAATGTTATCCAGCATGTCACCAAAGGGATCTTCACCCAGCACGCAGATTGCTAACGGACTGTCGGGACGTTCAAACACCGTCGCGGGCCACTCAACAAACTGCGTAAAATTGAAAAGAAACACTGCTTCAAGCTGGTACTCCGAGGTCGCTGCCCGGCTTGCCGGGCACGCAAATATCATCAGCAATATCAGATCACGAACGATTCTCTTCATAGCTGCCAGACCAACTTCCCTGTCACGCTGCGCACCGCTTCGATCCGGCTTGCTGCGGGAAATCCATATTCAGGATGATGGGCGTCAAGCAAGTTATGGCCTGCAATCGATAGTGAAAACCTGTCGTTAATGCGCCAGCCCACATTCAGATCCATTTCGAGATAACTTGGCACCCGGCCAACGTTAGGTCCGTTGTTAACCAGCAGTTCATCTACCCATCGCCACGACGCATCCACCTGCACATTGCGTGGCAACTCGAAGAGTGAACGTAAAACGATCTGATGTTCGGGATCAGCCGTCTCGTTATGAGCATTACTCAAATCAAACTTGTCCGCCGCCACACGCAAGTGTTCGCTGAGAAAGGTATACCCGAGTCGCAACTGCCACCAATCGGTCGCCTCATAAGTCCCATTCAATTCTGCCCCATAGGTATAGCCCTGCAAATTATTCTCGAAATAGAACGGAATGATCGTTGCTGGCGTAATGCTGGTGCTGCGCAAATGCTGGTAATCGTTATAAAACGTGGCAATAGATAACAGCGTACGGTTGGTTATCTGCGTGCGATAGCCTGCTTCGTAAGCGACCACGGTCTCCGGTGAGAAATTGTTATTACCCTTAAGCACCACTAAACCCGACGCTGGCTGAGAGAGATCGCGATCAATACGTGAAGGTGTCCGCACCGCTTTCGAAACGGCGCTCCACAGCATGTTCTGTTTGTTTACATTCCACTGTAAATGCACGCTGGGTTCAATCACCCATCTGGCGTAGGTGTGATGCTCTATTTTCGTGCCTGCGGTAACGGTAACGTCCTTGCCAAGGGTGACCTCATCCTGAATAAACCCGCTGTAAAGGTCTTGGCTGAGATTGGCGGGATAGAGCGCAAGCGCGGGAATATTCGTGACTTCATCACGGGTATGCCGGTAGCCCAGCCCCCACACCACCTGATGGCCACTGGCAGGACTGAAGCGATGCTGCAAATCGATATCATAAGTATCGAGTACATCAACGAGCACGCCTGCAGGTGCCAGTGTCAGGTTGTTAATCACGAATGACGGCACTGGATCATCAAGCCGCGTGTGATCGTAATAGGCCTGAAGCGTCAGCGTTGATTCATTGCCAAATACATGACCCCAACGACTGAGCAGGTTCGCTCCACGAATGGAACCACGCCCCTGACCGGTTTCATTGTTGGTGTCGTAAACGTCGCCCTGCAACGTCATCTGGTTCAGCGAACGATTCATATCCAGACGAAAGCCACCCTGCTTCATGCGCCATGCATCCTTGGCATCGGCACCATTGGCCAGTACATTGTTATCGTGATCTGCAACCTTTCCATAGATTCTGAAATCAGTGCTGGCGTTCAGCCGGGCTCCGTAATGTGCGCCTGCAAAACTCTCTACCGGTCCGCCACCTGCCTCGACATAGGCACCGCGCGTATCACTGCTCTTCTTGGTGATGATATTAATGACACCATTAACGGCGTTGGCGCCCCATAAGGTACCACCGGGTCCACTGATCACTTCGATATGATCAATATCGCTGAGCAGATAATCCTGCGCATTCCAGAACACCCCGGAGAACAACGGCGTATACACGGTTCGTCCATCAATCATCACCAGCAACTTGTTGGCAAGCTCCGTATTGAAGCCACGCGCGGTAATGCCCCAGTCGTGCGAGTTTTTCTGGGCAACCTGCAGGTTCGATGCAAGACGCAATGCCTGTGGCAACGTGGTTGCACCGGAACGGCGAATATCTTCCTGGGTAATCACCTGCACCGATGCTGCCGCATCATTCAGCTTCTCCGGCGCTCTCGAAACGGACACCACTTCGATGTTGAGCAGATCCTCAATGCTCATCTTTTTCAGATCATTGATAGAAGCATCCACACCCGCCGTTAATGCGGCGATGCTGCTTTCAGAAAATATCAGCGGTAGCGTAAAAGCCAGATGCAGGACTACACGACGCGCCGAAATACGACTGGTTGAATATTGTTGATAGTTCTTCATCGCCACTAGTTAACATGAACTCGATATGCCTTTGCGGACTCATCGATACACATGGTCGGCCAATTCCCAAGGTCCGCCACCGTTGCCGGAATCCGTGAATGGTCGTGAAGATGCATTAGTGTTGTTTAATGCAGGCGCAGAATAACAACAGCCTCCGGCTGGTTTATGGTGGAAAACCACTACTGACTCCGGCATCTGGCTGGATTCTATGAAGCCCTTGTCAGTGAGTGCTGTCAGCGGATGTCCTGACAATCCTTACGGCTTTTTACAAAAAGGCTGACTGGACTCAGGGAAATGACTAGGGTGAATGATTGAAGGCGAAGCGCTTAAATTATCTGACTTGAATTATCTGGTCGCAGTTTACGATGCTGCGACTCAGGCAGCGACGTGATGACCATCGTCGTTACCTTGCCCTGCGTACTTCGCGAGCTTTAGTGCCATTTCGTGTCGCAGGGTCACATCTTCAACATAGCCGTACCACAGCACACTGGCATCGGCGAGCCGTTCGGCAAGTGCATTAATCTGTATCCAGCGTATGCCGCGTTGTGGTGCCTGTATCCGCAATTGCAAATGTATAGTGCCAGCACGCGCCATGGCCGCCTCTGCGGCGTGACGCAAACGCTCGCGATCGGTTCGATCAAACAATCGCAAGTAAACATTCGAGTCCTTGCACAATTGTTCTGCGCCAATGCCACATAGCGATTCCGCATTCGCACTAACAAAAGTGAACCGGAAATTCGCATCGCGGCGCCAACGTCCCTGAAACATCACGCCCGGTACTTGCACGCCTAGCTTGTCAAGCAATCGTTCACGCGCCTGCAACGCATCGTTGGCACGCTTGGTATCGGTAATGTCTTCGCTATACATCACCACACCACCCATTGCACCACCATCTTCATACCATGGTCGCATCTCCCAGCGAAACCAACGCACTGTGCCGTCGTTGCGTATGTAGGGATACTGATCATTGGTCTCCACTTCGCCCGCCAGGGTCATGCGAAAGGCGTCACGCATAAGATGTGCGCTATCGGGCATCACTTCAAAATAGTTGCGACCCGCAAGATCATTTTCAGCCAATCCGTGATCACTCAACCAGTGCCTGCTATGCACAATGTAATCAAGATTGCGATCAAACATCGCCACGGCAGCAGGTGCATAGCTGATAAAAGTTTGTAGCATCGCCTGAGTACGGCGCAAAGATTCCAGTGCTATGTTGCGCAATTGTTCGTTACGCGTCAGTGCGGCATCGCGCTGGATCAACTGCAACTGCTGACGAATGCTCTTTTCCACATTTGAAAAGTTATTGCGCATTGTCACGATCATCACAACTATAAACAGCAACGACATCAATGCCATCAGCGTGCTGGTCATGCCACCACTCAGCACCGAGTGAATGGCAAAGGGCAGAATGCAGGCTGATACAAAGATGGTAGCGGCGCGTGGCACACTGGACAGACTCGGCACCGCGCCGGCACAGACGCCCGCGAGCACAAATCCCACAAAGAACGAGACGCGATATTCATTCGCGTCGGGCAGCAATACGCTTAAACCCCACACCAAGCCGGTGAAACCGGCAGACCACTGTAGACGGCGCGCCCAATGGGCCGCGTTGATCTGTGCCGGACTTAGCGAACGATACTTGCGCCAGTCA
>DATAHE010000059.1:0-9549 GCA_036263355.1 Steroidobacteraceae bacterium
ATTGGGGCGGATACCCGCCGCCATGACAACGAGATCAGCATGAATCTCGCTGCCATCATCAAAGCGCACTGCACTCACACGCGCATCGCCCACAATCTCTGTGGTCTTTGCATTCATTTTGAAATTCAAACCGCGTTTCTCAAGCGAAGCTTTCAGCAATTCGGCTGCTGCCTTATCCAGTTGGCGTTCCATCAATGAATCCAGCAAATGCACCACGGTGACTTCCATACCACGGCGTTTCAATCCGTATGCTGCTTCCAGTCCCAACAATCCACCGCCGATGACGACGGCATGCTTGTACTTCTTTGATGCGGCCAGCATGGTGTCGACATCCTGCAGATCGCGGAAGGTGCAAACACCTTCGAGCTTATTGCCGGGCACGGGGAGAATAATGGGATTGGAGCCCGTAGCCAGTAGCACGCGATCATAAGAAAATGAATAGCCCGCCTTGGTTTTCACAACGCGACGTTTGCGATCAATGGCCACTGCGGAATCATCACGATGCAGCGTGATGCCTTTCTCGTCATACCAGGTCAACGGATTGATGATGATATCGGCAACCGTCTTCTCGCCCGACAGCACCGGCGATAACAGAATGCGGTTGTAATTGGCATGGGGCTCGGCACTGATGACCGTGATGTCATAGACATTGGGAGCCAGCTGCAATAACTCTTCAATGGTGCGCATGCCTGCCATGCCATTGCCAATCACCACCAGCTTACGACGACCGGCTTTCTTGAGCGGCGTGCTGTTGAGCAATACCTTTCCATCCAGCACTTTGACCGGATAAGCCGAGATGGAATTATCTGGATCTTCAAGACAACGACCCGTCACCAATGAATAGTGTTGCTTGTAGATCGGCGACGCGACAACAGGATCGCCACCCAGATCGCCGACCAGTCCACGTGAAATCACATTGGCTTCACTTGCAGGGTCATAGTTGTCAACGGCAAACACCATGTCGTCGTAACGAAAGATGGCGATCTGTTTGCCATCCACCAAAGCGCACACCCCGGTTTGCGGAGTGATGTCATCAAAGGCACATATGGCCTTCCATTCGGTACGCACTGCGCTCATACGGCCTCCTTCGTGACACTGCCGAAGAAGTGAATTCGTTCTTCACTGTTCGCTGGACGAATCTGTCCACGCTCTTCTACGAACACCACATTGTTATCGGTCTGATCGGAGTTGACGAAGTGACGGAAACGCTTCAAGGTCTCCGGTTCGTTGATGGCTTTTTTCCATTCACATTCATAGGTATCGATGACTGTCGCCATATCGGCTTCAAGGTCCGCACCCACACCCAACTTGTCTTCAATAATCACCTGCTTGAGATAGTCGAGACCACCTTCAAGGTTTTCCATCCATGTTGAAGTACGTTGCAGACGATCTGCAGTGCGCACGTAGAACATCAATACGCGATCGATATACTTGATCAATGTTTCCTTATCGAGATCACTGGCAAACAAATCCGCATGGCGTGGCTTCATACCACCATTGCCGCATACGTAAAGGTTCCAGCCTTTCTCGGTGGCAATCACGCCGATATCTTTACCCTGTGCTTCGGCACATTCGCGCGTACAACCTGAGACAGCAAACTTGATCTTGTGTGGCGCACGCAATCCCTTGTAACGGTTCTCCAGTTCAATGGCCAAACCCACGCTGTCCTGAACACCATAACGGCACCACGTTGAGCCGACACAGGACTTCACAGTTCTTAGTGCCTTACCGTATGCGTGGCCGGATTCAAATCCGGCATCCGTCAATTCTTTCCAGATTAAGGGCAACTGATGGACCTGTGCACCAAACATATCGATGCGCTGACCACCGGTGATCTTGGTATATAACTTGTACTTATCTGCGATCTGACCGATGGTGACCAACTGCGTTGGCGTGATTTCACCACCTGCAATACGCGGCACGACCGAGTACGTACCATCTTTCTGCATGTTGGCCAGATAGTAGTCATTGGTGTCCTGCAATTGAGCCTTGTCACGTTTGAGTACAAACTCGTTGTAGATAGAAGCCATGATGGAGCCGACTGTGGGTTTGCAGATATCGCAACCACGGCCATGACCATGCTTCTTGATCAATTCATCAAAAGTCTTAATGCCACCTACCTTGGTGAGATGAAACAGTTGCTGACGCGAATAAGGAAAGTGTTCGCAAAGATGATTGTTGACGGTAACGCCCTTGCGTTCCAGTTCTGCTTTCAGAATTTGTCCTACCAGTGTGCTGCAGCCACCGCAGGATGTACCCGCCTTGGTATTTTTCTTGAGACCAGCAAGCGTGGTGCAACCTGCATCAATGGCGGCGCATAGCGCGCCCTTGCTGACGTTATTGCATGAACATATCTGTGCAGAGTTGGGCAACGCAGCAACGCCCATGGCAGCGGGTTTCGCCGATCCTTCAATCGTTGGCAGAATTAATTGCTCAGGATATTCAGGCAGTGGCATCGCATTCAGCATCATCTGTAACCAGGTGCCATAGTCATTCGCATCGCCCACCAGAATGCCACCGAGCAAGTACTTGCCGTCTTCGCTGACGACTAGCTTCTTGTAGATCTGCTTGCGTTCATCAACGAATGAATAAGCACGTGCACCGGTGGACTGACACAATGCATCGCCCAACGAAGCCACATCGACACCCATCAACTTCAACTTGGTGCTCATATCAGCACCGGTGAACGACACGTCTTTTTCCGTCAGATGATTCACTGCCGTTTGTGCCATTTGATAACCAGGGGCAACCAACCCATAAATCCTTCCATTCCACAACGCGCACTCGCCGATGGCATAGATATGTTCATCTGATGTCTGGCATTGATTGTTGATGACGATGCCACCGCGCGGACCGACTTCTAGCCCGGCTGACTTCGCCAGTGCGTCCTGCGGGCGAATACCAGCAGAAAACACAATCATGTCGGTTTCCAGAAAGCTGCCATCCGCAAACACCATCTTGTGCAGGCACTTCTCGCCAGCGACGATTTCCTTGGTGTTCTTGTTCAAGTGAACTCCCACACCCAGTGATTCAATCTTCTTGCGCAATACCATGCCACCCGCATCGTCCAGCTGCACGGCCATCAAGCGTGATGCAAACTCCACCACATGGGTTTCAACACCAAGATCTTTCAATGCCTTTGCAGCTTCGAGACCGAGAAGACCGCCACCAACTACGACGCCAACTTTGCTCTTGGTACCTGCGGCCTTGATGGCCTCAAGGTCTTCAATCGTGCGGTATACAAAGCAATGTTCGCGCTCCCGACCGGGTACCGGTGGCACAAAAGGATAAGAGCCAGTTGCGAGCACCAGCTTGTCGTAGGCAAGTTCATGACCCTGCGAGCTGTAGACAATTTTCTTGTCGCGATCAATACGCTCAGCTCTGGCATTGAGATGCAAGGTAATGTCATGATTATCGAAGAAGCCATCTTTAACCATCGATAGATCTTCGGCCGTCTTGCCAGAAAAAAATCCAGACAGTTGCACACGATCATAGGCAGGCCGTGGTTCTTCGCAGAGTACCGTGACGTCAAACGATGACTGCGCATCCGCAAGTGACTCAAGAAAGCGATGGCCCACCATGCCATTGCCAATCACAACCAGTTTCTGTGTACTCATGTTCATTTCCTCCGGCAAACTCAGGCGATCTCGCTCGCCGTTTTCTGCATATTCATTTCACGTAATTGAAGAGCGGCTGCAAATGCACGACGCTCTTCAGTTTTATGTTCCTGACTGAAACGAACTGCGATGGCGCAGAACGCGCTGATCACTACCAGGATACCGAGCGTAAATAACCCGGCCTGTGTGGACACTGCGCCTTTCATCAGAAAGCCAGCGAGCACTGCACCGACGTTACCACCTGCGCCAATGATTCCCGCGACACCACCTTTCGCCTTGCTATTGATAAAAGGCGTCAGGCTGTACGTTGCGCCGCAAGCCATGTGGGTAAAGAAACCGAACACCAGCAAGGCAACGAATGCGATTAACACGGCATCGGAGTTGGCAAACCACATCAGACCAATTCCTTCGAGAAGAATCAGGGCGAACAGCCATGTGGTACGACCATCCAATCCTTTTGTTGTCGCGATCCGATCGGAAGCAATGCCACCCAATGCACGAGCAAATAAAGCCAGCAGGCCGAAGCTGCCCACGTACAAACCGGCTGTTTTGATATCGGCACCAAAGTGATCAACAAAGTAGATCGACGCGATGTTATGAATGGTCAGCTCCACACCAAAGCACGCGGCATAAGTCACAAACAACATCCATACGCGGTAGTTGCTGGCAGCAAGCTTGAAACTTTCCCAGCCCTTGGTGGTAGGCACATAGATAGCGCCATCGAGCGCCGTGGAGTCTTTGGCATATTTGAAGTACACCACTGACATCACCAGCATCATGATGGCCGGCACGAACATGGCAATGCGCCAGCCGAGGGATTGCTCCACACCGAAGTAGGCGATAGCAGTCACAATCAACGGCATTAACGCCTGCGTGGCACCGCCGCCTGCATTACCCCAGCCCGCGGTCGCTGCATTCGCAGCGCCGACGACATTAGGCGCAAACATCAATGAGGTGTGGAATTGTGTGATAACAAACGATGCGCCAATCGCACCGATGCACAAACGGAAGAACAGAAAGCTTGCGTAGCTGTGCGTAAATGCAATTGCCATCACCGGAATCGCACCCAGTGCCAGCAACCAGCTGTAGGTGCGACGGGGCCCATAGCGATCACACAGCGGTCCGATGATCAGTCTTACAAAAATGGTGACCGCAACAGCGGCAATGTTGATGTTGGCGACTTGATCCTTGGTCAATCCGAGGTCGTTGCGGATGATGGGCATCAGCGGAGCGACGGCGAACCAGGCAAAAAAGCAGACGAAGAACGCCATCCATGCCAGATGAAAGACACGCATCGGCACTGTCGAGAAATTCAACAATTGAATTCGAGTTGCTCGTTGATCCATCGTCTGGTCTCGACCCTTCATTGCGCCCATAAAAAAACGCCGCATCAACCACGAGCCGGAGTGCAAGTGAATGATGGCGGCGTTGCCAAGAGAATCAGCAGCGGGGAGCTACTGTCTCGCAGAGTTGCACGGGGGGATGTCGCAACTCTGTTGATTTGAATATTGCAATGGCTGTGCCAGTTTTGATTATTCGGGCAATTAACGCAGAAACCCTGTGTTTTCGCGGCATTGAGTGCAGGTGTGACAGAAGTAGAAGTGTCTTACTGAGCGCTGCGAGTGCAGCGCTCAGCCACCCCGCACGGTTTTTGTGCGACGCGGAACGGCGTCACATCGGGGGTCCGTTATGTGATGAAGGCGAACTGGCCATCGCGATTGCGCTTAAATGCAAATGACACTCGGAAAGATTCCTCGCGTCGCTCGAAATGACAGAGGTTGTGGCTGTGTCATTTCGACCGAAGGGAGAAAACTTTTAGCACATTGCTTCGCAGCGAATTAAAAATAGAGAGAATAGGCGAAGACAAAGCTTCTTTAACAAACTCCACAGAGCTAACAATGCGTCGAGCACTCGCTTACCTTGCCAACCTAAGTCCCGCAAAACAGACACTGTGGTGTTACCTGATCTGGTATTTGACGATGAGCACACTTTACTTTGATGCTTCCATCCACATCTGGTTAACGTCCTTGGGTGTCAGCGCTGTGATCGGTATCGCGCTGATTCTCAGTGTGAGTAATGGCTCTGGATCGCGTCCCGATTTCTGGACCACTGTCAGATTGTTCTTGATGCCTTTCTGTGTATCCAGTTTCTCGGCACTGGTGAAAGGTCAGGGTTTTATTCTGGTGTTATCGCCAAAGTGGAAGGAGGATGCGCTAGCTGCATTGAGCTGCTTTGCATTCCTGATCATTGTGCAGGCACTGAAGAAGAGCCGCACTCTCGCGGCAAGTACATCCAAGCAAGCAGGCTAACGTCTATTGCGGCAAAAGATGATTTCAGCAAAATAGTTCATGCCTTGTGAACTGTCATTGTTGTTGGTTGTCACAGCTGACAATCCATCTATAAACGTTCACAATCTGCGTCAATACAACGACCGATTCGATCGGCACCGCAGATAATCCAACTCCAATTCCACGCCGAA
The DNA here is from genome assembly GCA_036263355.1 of Steroidobacteraceae bacterium. Taxonomy (GTDB): domain Bacteria; phylum Pseudomonadota; class Gammaproteobacteria; order Steroidobacterales; family Steroidobacteraceae; genus CAILZL01. The sequence continues at coordinate 6,097 of DATAHE010000059.1, forward strand.
CTCAAAGAGTTCATCGCTGTTGCATTACGCGGTGATGATGACTCTGACCAAAGGACTCCGGATCATGAAACTACAAGAACGCATTAACTCACTCACCACATCTATCGGTCATGGTATCGCGAAGCTCTGGGGTGTGATCACTCCGCCGTTGATCTTTATATGGAAAGCCCTGTTCGGCGCAATGAGCTGGCAACCGCCGGGTTGGATACAGTGGACTGGTCGTTCACTTTCGAACGGTTACCAGCGTACAAATCAGTATCTGCAGGAAAAGCCGAAGCAAGCCGCCATCATCAGCGGCACCACTCTATTAATAGTGGCAGCAGGCATCGGCGGCTGGCTTTGGTACAAGGCACAGCCCAAGCCGATCGAAGTAAGTTTCACCGTAACCGCACCCGCGATTACCTGCTACAGCTGCGAACCGCAGGGCAGACCCAATGCATTGCGTGTGCATTTCAATGACAGCGTTGCGCCAGTGGAGTTAACCGGTCACGTACTGGACATGAAGAAGTCCAAAGTCAGTATTGATCCGGTCATTGCAGGTGAATGGCGTTGGGAAGATGACCGTACGTTGACATTCCAACCTTCAACCGATTGGGGTGTGGGACAACAATATGACGTGACGCTAGCGCGCAAGAGTGTAGTCGCGCCACATATCCGGCTAGATAAATATTCCTTTGACTTCAAGAGTGCCGAGTTTGAAGCCAAGGTAGTCAACACCGAGTTTTACCAAGATCCGGAAGTCGCCGCCAATAAAAAGGTGGTGGTGAATGTCCATTTCACTCATCCGGTCGATCCAGAGAAGTTTGAGAAACGCATCGCCATCAAGATGTTCAATCGCGAAACCGATACGCGCGAAGTCGAGGTCAATGCACCGCACTATTCTGTGGTCTACGACAAGATCAAACTCAATGCTTTCATCCATTCTGACAAGCTGGATGTGCCGCCCAAGGAAGGTCGTCTTGCCATTGATGTTGACAGCGGTGTGCAATCGGCGCGTGGCGGCAACAAGACCGATCGCGTTCTGCACAGCAGCGTCATCGTGCCGGGCTTGAACAGCCTGAAGATTAGCGATGTGTCATTGAACATTGCACGCGACGAACGCAACGAGCCACAACAAGTATTGACCATTGTCGCATCGCATTCCGTATTGGAACGCGACATGCCTGCCAAGGTAAAGGCATGGTTACTGCCAATCAAACATCCCGATCCAAAACGCCAGGCACAATATGCGGGCAATCGTCCGTTCTACTGGAACTCAAGCACTGTCACGCCCGATGTGATTGCCGCTTCAACCGTACTGGACTTGAAACAGGACCCCGGCGAACTGGAACACTATGAAACCCATGGCTTCCGTTACAAGGCCGATCCCGGACGCTATATATATGTGAAGGTGGAACAGGGACTGAAATCCTTCGGGGGCTATATTCTGGGCAACACCACCGAGAACATCTTGCAGGTGCCGGAGTTCCCGCGTGAACTGCAACTGCTGCATCAGGGATCACTACTGGCACTGTCGGGCGACAAGCGCGTTACTTTCTTCAGTCGCAATGTGCCTGCCATCAAGGTGGATGTGAGTCGTGTGTTGCCCAAACAGATTCAATATCTGGTGACACAGACCAGCGGTAATTTCTCGCAACCACAATTTCAGAGCTGGGCTTTCCGTGATGCCGATATCACGGAACACTTCAGCAAGATCATCAAGCTGCCCGCCACCGCACCGGGTGAATCACATTATGAAGCCGTGGATCTCGGTGAATATCTGGAGAACGATGGTCGCGGTGTATTCTTGCTGCGCGCTCAGGCATGGGATGTGGAACACAACAATGCGCTAAGCGGAGGCGAAAGCAGCTGGGGCAACGCCAGTACTTATAACCTCTCGGATGCGAGACTGATTGTCGTCACCGATCTGGGTTTGTTGGTGAAGCGCGCCAATGACGGTTCACAGGATGTGTTCGTGCAATCCATCAAGAATGGCGAACCGGTCAGTGGTGTCACCGTGGATGTGCTCGGTCGTAACGGCTTACCGGTGATGAGTGAAGTCTCTGGCGGCGATGGTCATGTGCGCTTTGCTGACTTCAACAATCTGCGCAATGAAAAGCAGGCAGTGGTGTATCTCGCACATCGCGGCAGTGATAGCTCCTTTATGCCCGTCGACCAGCGCGATCGCATGCTCGACATGTCACGCTTCGATGTGGGCGGCGTATCCAGCAGCACGGACAAGAACGCACTCACTGCATATTTGTTCTCGGATCGCGGCCTGTATCGGCCCGGCGAAAGTATTCACGTGGCTAATATCGTTCGCAGCCAGAACTGGAGCCGCTCTTTGAACAATGTGCCATTAATCATGGAAGTGACTGATCCACGCGGCACGACCATCCGCCGTGAAATTTTCAGTAACAGCGCAACCGGCTTTAATGAAATCGCACAGGACACCAAGCTGACCTCACTGGCGGGCACATATACATTCTCGGTATCCACTGTGCGTAACAACGTGGCGAATGAATTGATTGGTTCCACCACGGTACAAGTCCGTGACTTTCAGCCTGATCGTCTGCGCATGAGCACTCACTTCAGCAATACTTTGCTGGAAGGCTGGGTCTCGCCAGATAAGTTGAATGCAGACGTACAACTGAACAATCTGTTCGGCACGCCAGCACAGCAACGACGCGTGACTGCATCCATGACATTGAGTCCCGCGCTGCCTGCGTTCCGTAACTATGCGGATTATCAGTTCTATGATCCGCAGTACGCCAAGGAAGGTTTCACCGAAGAACTGAACGAAGCCACCACGGATGATCAAGGTCACGCCACGCTGAACTTGAACCTGCAACGATTTGCAAAAGCCACCTATCGGGTACATCTGGTAACGCAAGGCTTTGAAGCGGATGGTGGGCGCGGTGTAACAGCCGAAGCCACGCAGCTCGTGTCGAACATGCCTTACTTGCTGGGATACAAGGCCGATGGCGATTTGAGTTTCGTGTCACGCAATGCAGAACGCAAAGTCAGTGTGATTGCGATAGATCCAGAACTGAAGCGGCATGCGGTTAGCGATCTTAAAGTGTCACGCATCGAATTGAAGTATGTGTCAGTACTCATGCGACAGAGCAGCGGTGTCTTCAAGTATGAATCACGTCGCAAGGAAGTGCTGATCGAAACGCAGCCATTAAACATCGCGGCGACGGGTACCGCATTAACGCTGGCAACCGATGCGCCGGGAAATTTTGCATACGTAATTCGCGATGCCAATGATCAATCGCTGGCACGCATTGAATATCAGGTTGCTGGTGATGCCAATGTCACGAGACGACTGGAAAAGAATGCTGAGCTGGAAATCAATTTGTCGAAACCTGACTATGCGTCCGGTGAAGATATCGAGCTTTCGATTCGAGCACCTTATGCAGGCGCGGGCTTGATCACCATCGAACGTGAACGCGTCGTCGCCTGGAAATGGTT
>DATAHE010000060.1:0-2951 GCA_036263355.1 Steroidobacteraceae bacterium
GACGTTCAGTGGGCGCTAATTGAAGAAGTTGTGTTCGCAGGAAGATAAATCTTATGTAGCCCGTCACTACTCTATCTGTAAGCGCGCAGAAAGAACCTTTGTAGGAATTGGAGTACGCCGCAGGTCTTGCGCCAAAAAAAGCCCCGCATGAGCGGGGCTTGCAAACGGACGTCCGAGTTTCGGGGGTTTTATTATTTCTGTTCGGTTATCTACCTATCAAGGCACCACGTCGTTCTTGCAGGTGTTAGCTGTAATGATGGGGTTCATTAACAGCTCGAACTGGTTGACTCGTGGTGTGTTGGTCCAGAAGTTCTTGTAAGTGATGATGGCGTTTGGCATTACACGATAGTCTTTACCGCACACTACATAGCTACGGCCATCAAAGTTACCAACAAGATTGTTGAACACAATGCTAGGCGGCGTTGCTGCTCCGCTATCTCTCGCGATGTGGCAGGTACGACAGGTGGTGCCGTAGACGTTGTGATAACCATCTGCTTCGGTTGCATTGTTGTTCCATCCCGACGGCGGAATGGGTAGCGCAGGTGCACCTGTGTAGACACCGCCATACCAGGCATCAATCAGTTTGTAGATTGGTGCTGTTGATGGTGTGATGTCATGGACCAGGTGATTTAATGAGCCCAGCGACGCAGCATCCATATTCGATGGAACGGCTTGGCCATAATCCCAGGTTTGTCCACCAGCGTAATGGAATGACGGAGCATCAAACTCGCGGAAGCGCGAGTTCTGCGCCACATTTCCAGTAAGCGTGGGTGAACCGCCATGACAGACGATGCACAAATGCGGCACCGGCTTGGGTCCAAAGCCGTCCAAGTCTGCAAACTTCAACATGGTGGCTGCAGCACCATTGTTGCCGAATACATAAAACTGAACTGCATTCGCACCACTACCTGCGGTATATGTCATGGCAACGGTTGCGCCCCGTCGTGCGCTGTTCTGGTTCAACGCATCATCCGCATTGGATGCTGTTTGATCCGGAGCACCGTAGTTGGTGACATAGCAAGCCAGATCACTGCCATTCTTCGCGCAATGCATATCGCGACCAAAGCCGAGGTCGTTGAAGTTCATGTACGCAGCGCGAGTGTAAGAGGTGCCGGTTCCTGGTCCACCATCGGTGTTATTGAACCCATGATCGCCCCACCAGTTACCCAGTGTGTATGTTGCGGGATCGACTCCCAATGCAGCGTAGTAATTCGTCGCAACTGTTTCGCCATCGTCTGGCAGGAAACCACCGCTAGGTCCGGTGAGGAAGTAAGGACGATTGGTCGCGTCATTACTGGCGTACTCAGGAACATTGCCTGGATCGGGCGCGAGATTTACCTCAGTACCGCATTCACTGTACGGATACGGTGGCCAGAGATTGGTGCCGGTCATCTTCGGACGTGCATCCGTGTTGATGACTTTATCAATCAATACGACAGACTGACCGTTGAAGGTACCGAAGATTTCCAGTCGCAATGTATTTGGCGGAAATGAACTGCCGTAAGGAATGCGATAGATCGCATGATACTGATCATTATTCATTGCCGTTTCTTTGGTCTTCACCTGATTGCCGTTGTACGACACGGTGGCGCGCATGCGCAGGTTACCCCATGCTTGTACGCTCGAATCCAGTGTGAACCTCAGACACGTTGCAACTGCAGGATCGTTACCCGCTACGTCCATGTTCAACACCGAGAAGTGCGTGGTGTAACCAAGATAAGCAGGACCAGTCGGCGTTGAAATCAAATTGGCCTTGCCTTCGTACTGCCATTTGCCTGTTTTTTCGTCATAAGACCAGAAATCAATGGACGAAGCAGCAGTAGATACTTGTGCAGGTGGAATGGGAATCTGCACCTTGGCCTTTGCACCCGATGCAAGATTCAGTTTATTGCCAGAGCCATCGCGGAACTCTGCATACACAGCACCATAGCTCAGCAACTCTGACTCTTGCGAGTTGCTATCAATCGCACGCAAGTCACCAGGTAATGGACGACGTGTGGGATTCAAGCCCGCTACAGCAACACGCACATTGCCGCTTGCCTTGTTGCCATTGGCATCTACCAATGAACCGGCTGGCAGAATGATCTGTGCACTCTGCGGTGTGCAACTCTGATCAGCGGTGATTTTCTTCAAGTAGTCAGCACTGAGTGGTTTGACCTTGCCTTGCAGTTCCTGATCAATGTATTCGCTTGGCGCTGATTTGCGTACCACTGGCAGTGGTCGACCATCTTTGCCATTACCGCACCAGCCGCTACTGCCGGTGTCAGTAACCGTCAATGTCGTATCTATCGACTGGCTTGTGACTTGCGCGCGAATCAGTTCAAACACATTGCCACGGAAAGAACGATCCATCACTTGCGACCACAATGCATAGTTGTTGTGACGGATGTTCAGCACATAGCGATCATCCTTGTTGGTCGCATCCGTGATATTGAAAAAGCCTTGTGCATTGGTGGTGGTTGTTTTACCTGCAAGCTCAACGACAGCACCGGATATGGGCGCGCGAGTTGTCTCATCAACCACCGTGCCTGCGAATTGCACAACCTGTTTACCGACTTCCAGATTGAAGCGACGGTACGTATAGCCACCGTAACCATCCCGCGCCATCAGATAGGTGGTGTGCAGGCCATCTACTGCGGGCGCATTACGTGTCAGTTGGTTGGGATTGGGTGAGGGTGTGGGAATGACGCCGTCGTCATCGCGCCACAGATATTCAACTGCGTCACCATCAATATCCTTGGCATTGGCAGTCAATTGCACAGCGGTGTTTGGCAATACACTGACCACACCTTTGCCGCTGGCGCGTTCAGCAATCTCATCAATACGCGGTGCGTGATTCTTGAAGTTGAGATCAAGTACGCCGACAGTACGGATGCTGACAGACCCGTTCTGTTTCGATTTTTCACATCGCGCGGTAATGTTGTAACTACCCGCTGATTTCAGCAAGAAGA
>DATAHE010000061.1:0-8363 GCA_036263355.1 Steroidobacteraceae bacterium
CGGTGATGGTGGTACTGGTGCCGTATCCCGGCGCTTCACCCGAAACCGTAGAGCGCGAAATCATCGACCGAATCGAGAAGGCGCTGCAAAGCATTCCGCAGGTGTATGAAATCAAGTCGGAAGCGCATGAAGGCATGGCGCAAATTGTTATCCAGTTTACTTTCAAGAAGAACATGGTTGAGGCATCGGATGAAATTCGCAATGCGATTGCATCGGTTCGCTACAAACTGCCGCCAGAAATGCGCGAGCCGATTCTGCGTCGCTTTGATCCAAATTCGCAGCCCATCATGCAAATTGCCTTATCGTCTTCAACGCAGTCACATTCAGAGTTATCACGTCTGGCCGAAGATGAATTCGCAGACCGCTTTCGATCAATAGACGGTGTATCGACCGTTGATATTATTGGCTCGTTGCGTCGTGAGTTATCAGTTTTACTGCACGCCGACAAGCTTCGTGAATACAACGTTTCCGCAGGGCAGGTTATTAATGCGTTGTCGCAGCAAAACACGACGGCGCCAGTTGGCCGTGTGACAGGGCCGTTGAACGAACAAAGTATCCGCCTTGTTGGTCGCATCGAGAATCCCGCCGAGTTCGAGCAGGTAGTGGTGAAGCGTGACAACAACGAGATGGTGCGACTTGGGCAGGTGGCGACGATACGAGACGGTTATGCTGAATTGACTGGCCACAGTCTGCGCAATGGACATGAGAATGTCGGATTTGCGATTTCACGCTCGCGCGATGCAAGTACGGTTGCGGTTGCAGAGAAGATTCGCCAGATGGTGAACGAGATTTCGAAAACTCTGCCGAATGGAACAAAGCTTGAAGTTACTTATGATGGTGGTAAGGATGCACAATCCAGCCTCAATAATGTTATTGAAGCGCTGATCTTTGGCGCCGTTCTTACGATTCTGGTTGTGTATGCCTTTCTGAATTCGTGGCGATCGACGTTGATTACCGGGCTCAGCCTGCCGACCTCAGCCATCACCGCATTTATCGCGGTATGGTTATGCGGATTCACATTGAACTTCATGACACTGCTTGCGCTATCGCTTGCGATTGGTGTGCTGATCGATGACGCCATTGTAGTGCGCGAGAACATTGTGCGACACATGGAAAGAGGGGTGGAACGCAAGCTTGCAGCACAAATTGGCACTAGCGAAATCGGGCTCGCCGTAACGGCGACAACGTTCTCGATTATTGCCGTGTTCCTGCCTGTTGCATTTATGGGCGGTATTACTGGCGAATGGTTTCGGCCGTTCGCATTGACCGTTGCTGCCTCGGTGATCGTGAGTTTGTTTATCTCTTTCACACTTGATCCCATGCTCTCTGCATATTGGGGTGACCCGCCGCATCGTGAGCGTGCAACACGGGGAGTGGGATTATGGTTGGCGAACTTTAATGAATGGTTTGATCATCAATGTGATCGTTACACGAAGGTGATCAACTGGGCGCTGCATCACCGGAAATCCATTGCGCTAATTGGTGTGGCTTCGTTTGTGTTGGCCATATTGATGATTGGCTTCAAGCTGGTGGGCAGTGGTTTCCTGCCGCAATCAGATAATGACACCATCGCCATTGATGTGCGTACTCCTTCATCTACAAGTCTGGAGTATGCAAGATTGAAGGTTGAAAAAGCGGCTGAACTGGTACGGGCAGAAATTCCTGAGGTGAAGTCCACTGACAGCGATGTCAAACCTAATGGTGGACGTGTATATGTGAATGTCGGCAAGAAGAACACACGCAAGCGTTCCGCTGCTGAATTATCTACTGCAATTCGTGAAACCCTGTCGCGTCTGGTTGGTGCTGAATACTCAGTCATCGGCGATTTGAATAACGATGGTCAAAAGCCTGTCAATCTAACCTTCTACGGAACTGACTCTCGCAAGCTCGTGGAATTAACCACTCAGTATATGAACGAACTGGCGAAAGTGCCGGGTGCCGTGGATGTGGGACTGTCGCAGCAAGAGCCGAAGGATGAATTGAAAGTGGAACTTGACCGTGGCCTTGCCAACTCCATGGGAATTTCTGTCGGCGACGCAGCGCAGACGCTGCGTGTGGCCTTTGCTGGTGTTGAGGTCGGGGACTGGATTGATCCCACCGGTGAAGCACGAGATGTCGCTGTGCGTTTGCATCCAGATGATCGGGTCAATCCATCTAATATTGAACATCTCCCTATTGCAGTTGCTGGCACGAACATGATGGTTCCACTGAACCAGATTGCCACCATCACGATGGGGAAGGGTTTGCCGGAAATCCAGCACGTAGATGGCAAGAAAATGATTGCTGTTTCAGCGAATGCACAAGGTCGCTCCGAAGGTGAAGTGACTGCTGCTGCGGTCGAGCTTGCGAAGGAAATGCATTTCCCAGCGGGATATGGATACCAGCTGGGCGGTGCGTCGCGTGATCAGCAGGAAGTTTTCAGTGAAATGGGAATTGCCTTGATCATGGGTATCGCTGTGATGTATCTGGTTCTGGTAATCCAGTTCGGCTCATTTACGGCGCCATTGCCAGTCATGATCTCGCTTCCTTTGAGTTTGATCGGCGTGGTGGTGGCGCTGTTCCTGACTCATGGCACGTTCAATTTGATGAGCTTCATTGGTGTGATCATGCTGGTGGGATTGGTGGCCAAGAACGCTATCCTGCTGCTTGACTGTGCGCGCAAGGAAGAAGCTAAAGGCGTCAATCGCGAGGAAGCTTTGATGCATGCGGGACGTTCACGTTTGCGTCCGATCTTGATGACTACTTTCGCTCTTATCGCGGGCATGTTGCCAGTGGCAATTGGTATGGGCGATGGAGGCGAGTTCTATCGCCCCATGGCGGTTGCAATTATCGGTGGCACTATTACTGCGACCATGCTGACTTTGCTGGTGGTACCTACTCTTTACGACAGTATTGAAATTGCACGCGATCGCATGTTCGTGAAGTTCCAGTCGCGAGCCGAACGAATCTCGGCACTTCCAGCGTTTGTGGTCACGGCTACTGAAGCGGTGCTCACATTACTGCTGATGCGCTACCTGTTCCGTTCCGCTGTCAATCTCTATTCGCTCTTTCGCAGAGGCCCGTTGGCACCAGCCTGATGCTTGACTGACAAATAATGTCAGTTTGACCTTGCTCAGTGACAGATAGCACAGTTCATGCTGTTGCTATCTGCATACGCACGCATGATGTGAACTTCTGCGCTATTCTTCGCGCGTTTACATTCATCAGTGACAACAAAGACTTCCGGATCAACCGGTACTGGCAATGAGCATTTTCAGCACCCATATTGAAAACATCGGACAGGTCATACAACTTTCAGTTGCACCTGTGTTTCTGCTGGCTGGTGTAGGACAGACATTGAATGTACTGGTGGGACGTCTGGTGCGCATTGTGGATCGCGCGCGATTAACCGAAGAACAATTGCCTGCTGCGGTTGATACGCATGCCGCTGAGCTTCACGAACGCTTAACTGTGCTAGCGAAGCGTGCCAAGTTGATTAGTCGTGCAATTACCTTGACGGTTGTGTGCGCCGTATTGGTGCCCGTCGTAATCGTCGGTTTGTTTATCAGTGCGCTATGGCAGATCAATCTGGATTGGCCTATCGCCATCGTTTTTATCGTGGCGCTGGTTAGTCTGGCCGTGGGTCTTCTGTATTTTTTAAGAGAAGTATTCGTGGCAACAGCAGTATTGAATATCGGGGTGGCTTCCAGCAATGCAGAGTCAACCCAACTGTTGCGGCGCGTGGTCAAAAACTCTTGAGAGCTGCGCAGCGAATGATCAGTACGAATGACAGTGATTCATACGCCGCGCATGGGAATCAGCTCTTCTTTTTGGCGCGTCCTGGACGTGTGTTGCCATGACTGCCGCGCCAAATTTTGCCCTTGCGGGTTCTGCGATCGCCTCTGCCCATAAAAATGCTCCTCGAAATGAAACTCAGATGATGGTTGAAAAAACACAAATATCCGGACAAGCCGCGCACTTTATAGGCAGTTGCCAGCGGACGCAAATTCCATGACCGAATTGTTGATCCAGCCCGAGGAATATCAGGTGGCCAATACTGGCGTCGTGTTGGCGGTGCCACTTTCGGCCTCCCTGGCGGTATGCATTCATGACGATACCCAGGGTGCCGGTGGTGCGTTGCACCTGCGCTATTCGGCCTCGCATAACGGCCAGCCGTCCGATCTGACTGATAACACGCTTAGTTCAAATTTGCTGTTATTGGACCGTTATTGCAAGGACATGCGCGGATTGGGCGCTCGTAAAACCAGCTGGCGAGTGCGTATCGTTGGGCATATTCCCATGAACTCGGGGATGGAAGAGCCGGCCGCTAGCGTGGTGGATTTGCTCAAAGCCTATTTCGCGGATAACCGCCTGCCGGTGGACTGCAAGGAAATCAAACGAGGCAACGCCATCATGCTGCGTATGGAGGCTCATAGCGGCAAGATTGTGGTGAGTGATGCCGCGCCTACGGGTGCCCAGTAACATCGCGCCATGTCCGGCGCAATTCAATCTGTCAGCACGTCCGCTGAAATCGAGCAGGTCGCAGCACTGGCGCGGTATATCTGGACGGAACATTATGTGCCGATTATTGGTTCGACACAGGTTGAATACATGCTCGATCGTTTTCAGAGTGCAGCTGCAATCAAACAACAAATCAACGACGGCCACGAATATTTTCTGATTCGCGTGACTCCAGACGATGCTGTTGTTGGATATATGGATGTTGTGACACAGCCTGATGCAAGCAAACTATTTCTCAGCAAACTATATGTTAGCGTTGGTGCACGCGGCAGTGGATTAGGTCGTCAATTGTTTGATCATGCACGAACGCTGGCGCGACAACGCAATCTTGCTACGCTATGGCTCACCGTCAATAAATTCAATCCATCATTGCAGACTTACCTACGATGGGGCATGGTGAATACTGGCTCTATCGTGAAAGACATTGGCAATGGGTTCGTGATGGATGATTACCAACTGGAAATCAGCATTTGAGCAGTGGGAAATGTTCTGGAGTTGAAACATGAATTTCAGATTTGCTGCCAACAGTATCCGTGTTCGTATCAGTAGTGATGAGCTTTCCCAGCTTCGCGATGGCAGGGCCTTGTCGCTGGAAGTGTGCTTGACTGGCCATCATGTCTTCAAGGCAAGATTAAGTCTTTCGACGGATAGTCAGTGGCATTTTGATAGTGATCCAACAGGCATGTGGATGACCGTGCCGCGTACTGAGATCGAAGCATTGACCGCAAGTCTGCCCAGTAAAGAAGGCATTGAGCATTCGTTCGAAACCTCCAGAAACGAACTCGTCGTGTCGCTGGAAGTGGATGTGAAAAGGCGAGGCTAGTTATTATTGTTTAGTCTGGAACTTCGCCGTCCTACAACACGGATGTATGTGTTTATTGCACCAAAAAAACTTTTCTGCCAACATTCCGCACGGTAATGCATAGCGACCACGACTGGTTAGTGTCGCTCAAGCGAGAGCCCGCTTATTACTGTTAAATTTCGGTATTCGGCTAGACGCTTATTTAAGTGCACATTAAATACAAACGTGGCGGATGGAAGTTTTGGACGTGTATATCAGGATGGAATGGAAAACTTGTTGCCGGTTTGCTGGTGCCTTATGCGCTTTTGTATTCATTTCAGATGCTTATGCGCAGTCGATTTCTGATCAGGTGCAACGTGAGCACGAACAAAGACTGAGAGAGCAGCAGGAGCGAGACAAGGAACGAAGTCGGCGCGACCAGTCAACTGCCGACGTGTTCCTGCAGCCGCTGCAACAGCAGGCTCTGCAAAATAATCCAGTAGCAGAAAGCACTCCCTGTATTGATGTAAAAAGCATTGCTGTCTCTGGCGTTACCGTATTCGACTATCAATTAATTAGCGCGATCACCAGCAGCTATAGCAGCCGCTGTCTGCATCTTGAGGACATCAACCATCTGGTAGCTGATCTCAGCAATCTCTATTTAAAGGAAGGCTATATCACCAGTCGCGCCTTTGTTCAGCCACAAAAGATTGATAAGGGCACATTAGATGTACTGGTCATTGAGGGCGAGATCGAATCGTTGCAGTCAACGGATGGAAAAATGAAAGCAGGTGAGCTTAATGCAGCGTTTCCGAAACGACGGTCGCATGTTGTTAATAACGGGATGGATAACTCTGCTGTGAAGAATCTTCTTTACCTGCGTGATCTGGAACAGGGAATCGAGCAGATCAATCGGTTACGACAGAACAATGCCAAGCTGGATATCAAGCCAGGCAAGGAAACCGGTGAGAGCATCGTCTATGTTGTCAACGAACGCAGTCTTCCACTACATGCAACTCTTTCGGTCGATAACAGTGGTAGCAAGCAGACCGGTCTGTACATAGTGAATGCGGGTGTTTTCTGGGATAACCTGGTTAATCGCAGCGATAGTCTGAATTTTAATATCAGTCGCAGTTTGAACGGAGAGCATGGCGGTAGTTCGCAGAGTTATGCGCTTAACTACTCCATTCCCCATGGATACTTCTTGTGGAGTGTCGGGGCCAATCACTTCAGCTATCGTCAGATGATTGAGGGCGCGTCCGTTAACTTCAAGACTACGGGAAAAAGCGACAATCAGATGATTCGAATGGATCATGTCGTCTTTCGTGGTCAACGGTCGAAAGTGGCGTGGAACATCGGTGCCACCAGGAAAGATACCAAGAACTATATTGAAGATGTGTTTCTTGAAACATCAAGCCGCACCTTGTATCTCGCCGATGTTGGCATTCAATCGACTTATCAAATGGAGTCGGCCACGTTACGCGGTGCTCTAGAGTTTACCCGCAGTGTTGCGGCAGGAAATGCAACCAAAAAAATTACGGCCGCAGAAGTTGACTATCAATTCAGTAAGTACGAACTTGATCTCGGCATCTATGGCCGCTTCGGGCTATCAGGACGACGCTTCAACTACAGCTCTGCGCTACATTATTTCTATACGCCAACAACGATTGTTGCGTCCGAGGCATTGTCATTGGGCGGGCGCTATACGGTGCGTGGCTTCGATCACGAAAGTGTTACTGGTTTTCGCGGTGGATATTGGCGCAATGATCTTTCCAGTTCCTTCTTCCCAACGGAACAGATCCGGCTGGAGCCGTTTGTTGCCCTTGATGTTGGTCACAGCGATGCGCCTGACTATCAGCAACAGAGCGCCACCCTGTCAGGTGGTAGCGTAGGTCTGCGATGTGCCATGCGCAGATTTTATGCAGGTGTCACTTACTCCAAAGCGCTATCCGTTCCCCGCTTCATGGCCCGTGGGCAACATGAGCTGGCTGCAGAAATGCAGATGAGTTTTTGAATATGCGCACATCTGGTGTTGATGTTTTGTTGCCATTAACGGAACAGAAGATATGAAGCTTCTAATTAAACGTCTTGTCGCCTTCTATACGCTGACATGTTTCCTGGCCAACATACTGCTGGCTCAGCAGGTCATCAGGCAGGCAGGTGTGAGTGCACCCGCAGGTGTCAGTATCTCTCCAGTCAATAGCGGCAGCGCGTCCGATCCTGCAATTAAACAATCCATGAACGGCACTACGGTCGTTGATATTGCGACACCTTCTGCAAGAGGTGTTTCGAGCAACAACTGGAACGAATTCAATGTGGGTCAGGATGGCATCATTTTTAACAACAGTGCAGCACCGGTCCTGACTCAACTGGGTGGCTGGACTGATGGCAATCGGCGCCTGGCGGGTGGTGAGGCATCGATTATTCTGAATCAAGTCGTAGGCGCAAATCGTTCGTCGCTGCTGGGGCAAGTGGAGATTGCCGGCAAAGCCGCCGAATTTATTCTCGCCAATCCAAATGGTATTACCTGTAATGGATGCGGATTTATCAACACGCCTAGTGTCAGTTTGATCACAGGCCAGTCACGTTTTTCCGCAAACGGAGATTTACTATTCGACATCAATGGTGGTGATGTTCTGATTGATGGCAAGGGTTTGAACGCAGCCAATATTGATCGCTTTGATATCGTGTCGCGCTATGCGCAGATCAATGCCAATCTGTTCGCCAATAATCTCAGCATCATCAATGGCAGCAATCAATACAATTACAGCAGCAAGTCTGCTACAGCGAACGCTGCTGGCAGTTCCGGCGGTGTTCTGTTTGCGTTGAATACCACCGCATTGGGCGCCATGTATGGCAATAGCATTCGACTGATCGGGACCGAAAAAGGTCTTGGCGTTAATCTGCAAGGAATCGTGCAGTCTACAAATGATCTGCAGATCACCGCAGAAGGCGATCTGCAACTACGGCATGTGCTGGCCAACAATCAACTAAGCGTGCACTCGGTTTCAGGCAACGTCACCACGCAGGAGATAGCCTTTGGAAAAAACGCAGTGATACAGGCCGCTGGTGATTTGGTCAA
>DATAHE010000062.1:0-5921 GCA_036263355.1 Steroidobacteraceae bacterium
CCACCGCTGATACCAGCATAAGGGCAAGTGCGCCGAATCTCTGCGCAGGCCTCAATGAAGTCGAGTGCATAGCGATTGTGCTCTTCAATACCCGTTGCGACTGCGAACACATTGGGGTCGAAAATAATATCTTCTGGCGGAAAGCCCACTTCTTCAGTGAGCAGCTTGTAAGAGCGTTGACAGATTTCAACTTTGCGCTTAACGGTATCTGCCTGCCCCTGCTCGTCAAACGCCATGACAATGACGGCCGCACCATACGCACGAATCAATCGCGCATACTTCAAGAACGCTTCTTCGCCTTCTTTCATGCTGATGGAGTTGACAACGCCCTTGCCTTGAATGCACTTAAGACCGGCTTCAATTACATCCCACTTTGATGAGTCAATCATCACGGGCACGCGCGCGATATCGGGCTCTGCGGCAGCGAGGTTCAGGAACCTCACCATGGCCGCTTTTGAATCGAGCATGCCTTCGTCCATGTTCACGTCAATAATCTGCGCGCCGCTGGCTACTTGCTGCTTGGCAATGTCGAGCGCTGTGTTGTAATCATCTGCTTCAATCAGCTTGCGGAACTTGGCAGAACCAGTGACGTTGGTTCTCTCACCGACGTTTACAAACAAACTGTCTTGAGCAATGTTGCAAGCTTCAAGTCCGCTTAAACGACACTTGCGCTCAACATCGGGGATCTTGCGTGGGGGTATCTTCGCCACCGATTCATGCATGTGATGGATGTGATCTGGCGTAGTACCACAACAGCCACCAACGATATTCACAAAGCCTGATTCAGCGAACTCCTTGATGTAGTTCGCCGTATCGCATGCATGTTCATCGTATTCACCGAAAGCATTTGGCAACCCTGCATTGGGATAAGCACATATATATGTATCCGCAATCGCAGAAAGCTCCTCAATGTAAGGACGCAATTGCTTTGCGCCCAGCGCACAATTAAAGCCAATGGTAATCGGATTTGCGTGACGCACCGAGTTCCAGAATGCTTCAGCAGTTTGTCCCGACAATGTACGACCCGATGCATCCGTAATCGTGCCCGAAATCATGATGGGTAAATCAAGCTTCAGTTCATCCAGGACGCTGCGCACCGCGAACAACGCAGCCTTGCAATTCAGCGTATCGAAAATAGTTTCAACCAACAGGATGTCAGCACCACCCTCAATGAGTCCTTTGGTCGCTTCCTTGTAAGCAACAACCAGTTGATCAAAGGTGACCGCGCGATAACCCGGATCATTCACGTCGGGTGATAACGATGCTGTGCGATTCGTTGGCCCCAACGCACCAGCGACCAGATGAATCTTGCCATTGCGTTGTTCATATTCATCGGCCGCAGTACGCGCCAGCTTTGCAGCAGCCACGTTCATTTCATATGCGAGCGATTCCATATGATAATCAGCTTGTGCGATGGCATTGGCACCGAAGGTATTGGTTTCCAGAATATCTGCACCGGCTTCCAGATACTGACGATGAATTTCTGCAACAATGTCGGGACGACTGAGCACCAGCACATCATTGTTACCTTTCAAATCATGCTGCCAGTCTTTAAAACGATCGCCGCGATAGGCAGCTTCATCCAGCTTGTAACGCTGTACCATGGTGCCGAATGCGCCATCCAGTGTCAGTATGCGTTGCTCTAGCAGGCGTTTGAATTCGGCAATGCGTTCAGTTCTGTTCATATCAAGTCTCTATCAAAAAAATTCATCGCTCTTTCTGGAACGACGACTTCTACATCAATTTCAGCGGAAAGCTATTACTTCGACAATACAGCGCGATAAGTCATTCCCGCGCAGGCGGGAATCCAGTAATACCGTTCATGGTGAGCCTGTCGAACCATTCTTTTAAAGAACCCTTCAACAAATTCCGATGACCGAACCAATTTATTGAACTGGATTCCCGCCTGCGCGGGAATGACTAATCACTCTATCAACCAACGCGCCATCCTTGCGCCCAACCCCAATTGTATAAACACCATGGTGCAATCAAAACAAATCATGGGGACGAATTCCGAGAATTCGACACGCCGCGTACGTCAGATTGGCCTGATTCAACGTATAAAAATGAAACTGCCCAAATCCATGAGTGCGCAGCTCACGCACTTGCTCCGCGAGCACTGCTGCAGCAAGTATACGTCGCGTTTCCACATCTTCATCCAGGCCATGATAAGCATCCCGCAACCAGTCAGGAACGGAAGCGCCAATCTTGGTCGCCATGCGCACCACACCGCTGAAGTTGGTAGCAGGCATGATACCGGGCACCACAGGAATCTTGATGCCTGCTTTTACTGCTTGATCGCGATACTGTGCAGTAATCGCGTTATCGAAACAAAACTGACCGAGGGCACGCGTTGCACCCGCATCGACTTTTTCTTTCAGCAAATCAATATCGTGCTGCAATGAAGCGGAATCGGGATGCTTCTCCGGATAAAACGACACACTCACTTCGAACGGCGCAATCTTGCGAATGCCTTTAATTAACTCCGGTGTGGATTGATAACCTTGCGGGTGCGGCTGATATGACCCACTCATTCCGGGCATGTCACCACGCAACGCGACAATATGACGAATGCCCGCATCCCAGTATGCACGTACGATGTCATCGATCTCGCCACGCGATGCAGCCACGCAGGTCAAGTGAGCCGCAGGCTGTAGTTTGGTTTCCTCAACAATACGTTTAACGGTTGCATGAGTGCGTTCGCGAGTAGAACCACCTGCCCCGTAGGTCACGGACACAAAGGCGGGTGACAGTGGTTCGAGACGACGAATCGCTGCCCACAGTGCCACTTCCGCTTCATCCGTCTTTGGCGGCGAAAACTCAAAGGATACTTGCACTGCATCCTGTTTTTTCATCACTTCATTCATTCTCACTCACTCTCAACTGTTTTTATTTGAGCGCATTGAGTGTCTTTTAGTTTTTGCAACCGAAAAAACAGGACGTTTTTTCCGGAGTCTCCAAGGAAGGATTTACGACGTTTGCGAAAAATAAAAGACACTCGATATGCTCAAATCAATAACAACTACATCCGCTGCCCTACTCCC
This sequence comes from Steroidobacteraceae bacterium, assembly GCA_036263355.1. Classification (GTDB taxonomy): domain Bacteria; phylum Pseudomonadota; class Gammaproteobacteria; order Steroidobacterales; family Steroidobacteraceae; genus CAILZL01. Next base: position 3,045 of record DATAHE010000062.1, read on the forward strand.
AACAACAATCGAGCCTCGCCCGCATTCACTGCTTTGATACGCTCACAATGTACACCAGCTCGTTCCAGCCAACGTCGCAACACAGTTTGCGGCTTATCGTCAGATGCCTCATCCAGTCTTTGTTCGTTTTCAATCACGATGACACGTCCGCCACTACGCAACACTCGAACCGCTTCGCGCAAAGCAATTGCCGGTTTATCAGCAACCGACAACACTTGATCAAATGTCACCGCATCAAAGCTGCGATCATCAAAGGGCAACTCATACATATCGCCGCGCTTGAACTCGCAATGATTCAAACCTGCGCCATGCACCTTGGCACGCGCGACACGCAATGCTTGCGTAGATATGTCGAGACCAATGGCGTGCTTGGCATAACCGCCGAGCACTCGCAACATGCTGCCGCTGCCAGTTCCTACGTCTAACAACTCACCGAGTTGTTGTTCTTCTTTATTACTGAACACACCCTTAATAACGGAGGACACCACTTGTTCATTGTTATAGGTGGTTTCGGCTGAACGACGCACGTCGTCCCAGCTCGCTGCTGCAACACGCGCCCGTTTCTCCAGCGCCAGCGCGCGATGATCATGATCATGCTTCAACACGGCATCTTGTGCATTCAATTGCGACAGGAGTAATTCGACCAGTGTTGCTGCATCACCTTTATTGTTCAAGCGATAGTAGATGCGCTGCTCTTCGCGAAAACGTTCAAGCGCATAGACATCAGTCAACAATTTCAAGTGCCGTGAAATACGTGGCTGGCTCTGCTCCAGTACTTCGGCGATTTCGCCCACAGTCAACTCGCCATCTTTCAGCAATGCCAACAAGCGAAAGCGTGTTGGCTCCGCCAGCGCTCGTAACAATTCAATGGACTGATTGAAGCTAGACATGCACGCCTTGGTGAACTTGACTCAAGCGTTATATAAACAAATCTTTATATAAGCTGAACTGCATAGTACTGATGCCTCCACACCTCCGCAAGAATTTTCTTCTCTGCCATCTTGACAACTCTATGATACAGAGTACTCTACACACACACCTAACTAGCAGAGTTCAGTCATGGTTATCAGCAGAGAAGAAGCAGCGCAGGCGTTAAACGATATCAATAGCGCCAACAAGCGAACGACGAGCATGCAGTACTATCGCCACCTTGCCCCGCATCTGATTTTGTGGGGACTTATCTGGCTAGTAGCCAACACCGTGACCGAACTGTGGCCGGCAAATTCAGCATCTGTATGGAACGGCCTTTCCTGGGCTGGTGCGTTGACATCCATGTGGATTGGTTATCGCAGCAAGCATCGAAACTCCCACCCGCTTGCTGCCACTTGCGCGGAAGACCACGGCCCGCGTGGCTTCCGCATTCTTTTGACCATGTTTGCAATCCTCGGTTTCTTTGTCGCGACCTTCTCCATTCTTCCCAACCTGGATATCAAACAGGCCAACGCATACATCTCGTTGTTCTGGGGCACCTACTACGTGGTAACAGGAATATGGACCGGCGTGCGCATGGCGATTGTCGGTCTACTCGTTGCTGCGTCCATTCTCTTCGCATACTTCGGTATCCCACAGCATTACTTCTTGTGGATGGGACTGGTTACCGGCAGCCTACTGGTATTGGGTGGTATCTGGCTGCGCAGAGTGTAATTCATGAACGCAGCCACCACACCAGATGAAGTGATCCATCAATCAACGCGATTAAAGATCATGGCGTCGCTTAATGCGTTACATGGCTCCGAGGGCATCGACTTTGTCGAGCTGAAACAACTGCTGAGTACAACCGACGGTAATCTCGGTGCACATCTCACCACCCTGGAGAAAGCAACCTATATCAAGATCGACAAGCAGTTTGTTGGTAAAAAGCCGCGTACCCGAATCAGCATTACGCGCGAGGGTCGCAAGGCATTTGAGCAGCATGTGCGTTACCTGCGTGAGATTCTGGAAGCGGGACACTCCTGAACGTATCGATGAACCAACGTACCGGACGAATAACAACTAGCGCATACCTCTATGAGCGGTATCAATTTCAATACAAATTCGCTACGCTTAGGATTCCAGATCGCATCCGATCTGCGCGATAGTCCGTTTCAACTCCTTACAATTTCATCGAACAACATGGCATTGAATCAAGACGCATTGAACTCGCTTCGTATCGAGCGTTCCGACGAACCCTCTCCGTCCAGTGGCTCGCGCAATCGTATTGTGATGCTGGTAATCATTGTCGTTGCCGCTGTTGCACTGGGCGCCTGGTGGTATTCATCCACACGCGCGACTGAAGTAGAGATTATCGAGGTGCAGGCAACCCGCAGCAGTGGCAATAGTGCCGCTTCGGTACTGGATGCATCCGGTTACGTCGTCGCACGTCGCATCGCTACTGTTTCTGCGAAAGCGATGGGACAGGTTGAAGAAGTGCTCATCGATACCGGCGACCGCGTCAAACAGGGACAAGTACTCGCACGGCTCGATCCCAGCACGGTGCGTAAGCAATTTGAGTTGAGCAATCAGCAATTGGAAGCCACTCGCGCACAGCTCGCCGATGTACATGCCCGGTTAATTAACGCACAGCGTTCTGCAAAACGTGCCGATCAATTGCGTGCCGATAAGCTGATCAGCGAGGCCGAATATGACACGGCACTTGCCAACCTCGCATCGCTGGAAGCTCAATACTCTGCGGCAGAACATCAAGTTGCAGCATCAGAATCCAGCATGAAGGTGCAGCGCCAAAGTCTCACCGATCTGGAAGTGCGTGCACCATTTGCAGGTGTCATCGTTGCCAAAGCGGCACAGCCTGGAGAAATCATTTCGCCCATGTCTGCTGGTGGCTTTACTCGTACCGGTATCGCAACTATTGTTGATATGGACTCACTGGAAATTGAAGTC
>DATAHE010000063.1:0-14644 GCA_036263355.1 Steroidobacteraceae bacterium
GAGATATCGTCCCCGTATGCGTAGCAGTCCTGTGCACTGACCCCTTGTCTGGCAACAAAATCCAGCACGGCATCTGCCTTGCCCTCACCAATAGTCTGCGGTGGCAAAATATGCCCGGTTAATACGCCGTCAATGGCCTGCTGTTGAATCGCCAGAACGTGATCAACTTGCAATCTTTCTGCGATGGGTTCCAGCAATAACATGAAGGACCCGGAAACAAATACGGGTTCAATGCCTGCACGTCGATGCTCATTCAACCTGCTGATAATCGCAGCATGAAATAGTGACTGACCACGTGCAGCAAGTTCGACTTCAGTTTCCGATATCCAGAGAGCAACACATCGTCTGACATCAGCGACTGAACGATCCGCAAAATGTGCATAATAACGACGATTGACAAATTCCCACGGCGCATCTTGCGCAATCAACTCACCAATCTCGTCGGTGTACGCCTTTCGGCCCTCTTCATCATTGGCCCACTGGTACCAGAACTCCTGAAAGCGCAATAGACTCTTGATGGTGATCAACGTATCGTCGACATCAAAGAATGCGTAAGCACTGGGTTTGTCGATCACGGCGTCTCCAGAACTTCTTGACGGGCGACAGGCACCATCTCACTGGTCAATTGAACTTGCAGAGAGGTGGTGGTTTCGTCGAATGATGGTTCTGTCGCGCCCAACGACGCCAAATAGTAATTTAACGAACGTGTCGCCTGCTCGCTTTCGATCTTCGACAACGATGCAGACACGTGTGCGGTCATATTGGCGACAGCAGACATCACCACTGCGCCACATTGATACACTTGCACATCCACCGCAAAGCGATAGCGAGAGCCACGCACGTCCATTTCGCGAATCGTATAGTGCAATTTTGTCTCGAATGGAAAACAGTATCGGTGAAACTTCACTGACAGATCATGGAAAGTGAAATCGTGCTTCTTGCCATTACGCGGCAACACATGTCCTTCAGTCACCACCAGTAATGCCTGCCGCACAGCTTCGATTAGCACCACACCAGCAAGATGACGACCGGTCTGGTGATCCATCATCAGCTCGCATTGATCATCAAGCAGCAGATCCATCTCATAGGTGCCGTCTTCCCGTTTGATGGCTTCGGACAGCAGGATATTCTGCGCACGCAGCTTGTGCGAAACCTGGCTCGACGCGCGCGATGACAAGTTGCTCCAACTGCTGAAATCGAAACGATGTGCATGCGGTGCGTGCTGCGCCATGGCGAGCAACTCAAGGCGATCTTCATCGGAGACACCCTGTCCCAGCTTCAACATCATTCTCCCTGCGGGCAGATCATCGCCGCGTGTGGAGTTGAGCAGTCCGCGCAAATAGGAAACAGTGATGGCCTTGCGATCAACGGCAAATTGCCAGAAGCGGTCCCCCACCACCAACCACAACTCATCTCGCATATCGTCTCCTCAGCGTCAAGTTCTTGTTGCGAATATGTAATGAGGAGAGTGAATGAACAGCGTCACATAATCTACGCGACGACTCAGGTATTTAACCATGCATCAATTCGCAAACGCAGGCTAAGACAGCGGACTAACTGTTCTAAATCAAGAATCCAATTCCTAACAAAAAAAATGTTGTTGAAATCTTTATTAGTGTAATAACTGATTCCCCACACGACTTGCAGCAGCAACTCGCACCATTGCTTCGCATTGCGGTCACAACTCGATCACTGAAGGTGCATAAAAGGCTTGATCAGTCCATTTCGCACTATCGCTCGATGGTGCTGTTTGTACGGTCGTCCTGACACTTGATAAAGAAACGTGCAAAAGAAAAGACGGGATGATTTACTCACCCCGTCTCATAAAACTCATTGCAATGTCAGTTGACGGTCACATTGATACGCTTTGGCTGCGCATGTTCCGCCTTTGGAATTTGCAGCTTCAGGACACCGTTGACGTGTTGGGCGCTGATCTTCTCTGCATCCAGCTCCTTCGACAGCGTAAACACCCGCCGGAACCGGGTGCTATCCACTTCGGTATGATAAGCATTCAGTCCGTCGCTCACCGGCACTTCCAGATCACCTTCGATGATCAATGCGTCATGTTCCACCTGCAAGCGCAGCTTATCTTTGGGAACACCGGGCAGGTCGGCATAGAGCGTAATGCCTGCGGTGTCTTCGATCACATCAACGGAAGGCACAATGTATGACGTTTCGCGCGATTCGTTGTGACCATTTGCGGTTTGAACATTACTCATGATGATGACTCCCAAAAAAATTAATGACAAAAATTATTGAATGGTGATACGACGTGGTTGCGCCGCTTCCTGTCGTGGCGCCTTGATGCGCAATACGCCATCTCTGTAAGTAGCAGTAATCGCGTTGCTATCCACGTCATCGGGCAGGCTCACAACACGGTGGAAGCGCCCTTCGAACCGTTCGCCAATATGCAGGTTGGTTTTGGCCTCTTTGTCCGACGACTCCTTGCGCTCGCCAGAAATAGACAACACACTATTTTCAACTTTGATATCCAACTTGGAAGCATCGATACCTGGCGCAAAAGCATATATCTCTACTGCTTGCGGAGAAGTACCTATGTTGATAGCTGGAAAGCGATTGTTAAATGTGCCGCGGATACTGGGGGACGCGTCAAATGCTCGCGCAGCGATGCGTTGCAGACGATCCAGCTCCGAAAACAGGTCATTTGAAAATAGATTGCGATACATGGCTCGTTCCTCGTATAAGGTTGACACTTCAGATTAAAAACGTCCCCGAGTAAAACGTCCCGGGCAGAAACTCGTTGGTTATCTATGTGGGCTATCTGGGAACACGGAGAAAAATTTCAAGGGATTGAAATTTCGGCGTTCGACACCATGCAAGACCAGCAATATCTGGTCATCGTCTTGTCAATGTTCTTATCGATGTGAGCTTGCGGGGTGACATGCAGTACAAAGACTACTACTCCATTCTCGGCGTCAATCGCGATGCCAGCGCGGACGACATCAAGAAGTCGTACCGCAAACTCGCGCGCAAATATCATCCCGATGTATCCAAGGAAAAGGATGCCGAGCAGCAGATGCAAGAGGTCAATGAAGCCTACGCGGTGTTGTCGGACACCGAGAAGCGTGCGGCCTATGATCAACTGGGTCGCGGTTATCAAGGCGGTCAGGACTTTAAACCACCGCCGGACTGGGATTCCGGTTTTGAATATTCCGGACGTGGGGCTAACGCGGCTGGTGCGGGCGAGTTCAGCGATTTCTTCTCGCAACTCTTTGGCAACATGGGGCGTGGCGGTTTCTCCGGCGGCGAGATGCGCATGCGTGGCGAAGACCATCATGCCAAGGTAATGCTGGATATCGAAGACAGCTTCAACGGCACCACAAAACAGATTTCATTGCGTACAGTAAGCAGCGATGAACGCGGTCGTCCGGTCGTCACACCGCGTAACCTGAATGTAAAAATCCCCGTTGGTGTCGCGGAAGGTCAGACCATTCGACTTGCCGGTCAGGGTAGCGCCGGTTTTGGTGGTGGCCCTGCCGGCGATTTATTGCTGGAGGTTCAGTTTCATCCGCATGACAAATTGCACGTCACGGGTCGCGACCTGCACATGAATCTGCGCGTCGCGCCCTGGGAAGCCGCGTTAGGTTGCGTGTTACCGATTCAGTTGCCCAGCGGTGAAATCAAGGTGCGTGTGCCTGCCAATGCACAAAGCGGCCAGCAACTGCGCGTACGTGGCAAAGGTTTACCCAGCACACCACCGGGTGATTTGTTACTCGACATTCAAGTAATCCTGCCTCCCGCAAATACACCTGAAGCCAGGCAGTTGTATAAAACCATGTCGCGCGATCTGGCTTTCGATCCCCGCGCTGAACAGCAACCGAATCACGCATAGAGGCGAACATGACTGAACAACACTTGATCGCCACCATTATGGACGAGTCATGGCTAACGATGGAGCAACTTGCTCATATCTGCAAAGTCGAGACAGCTTGGCTACAACATCGACTGGACGAAGGATTGTTCCCGCACGCAGAAAGCGTTGCGGGTACGTGGCGCTTCAGCAATCAATGCGTGTTACGTGCACAACGAATGTACTATTACGAACGTGACTTCGATGCGGTACCTGAACTGGCTGCATTGGTAGCTGACATGCAGGACGAGATACGGAGACTGCGTTTGCAGTTATCTTCACTGCGTCCGAGATGACTCGCTGTCAGCACAACGAAAGCATCGCTCATTCCTGCGAAGATATCGCCAGTCTCAAGCCCAGTAAAATCATCACGCTACCCGCCACGCGGTCGATCAACACTTTCATTTGCAGATACCGTCTACGCGGCCCACTGCTTGACAGCAGCACGGCCACCAGTGAATACCATCCCGTCTCAATGCTGAACACCATCAGCATCACGACAAGTTTAAACTGCAGATTGGACTCCGCAGGCAGAAAGGCGGCGAACACGCTCGCATACACCACCGCTGTCTTCGGATTACTTAGCTGCGTTGCAAGCCCAACACCAAATGACTTCAGTGAACGGGACTGACTTGTTACGGACGTAGGCTCAGTTGCGTCAATTGGCGCTACTGCATATTTCCATATCTTCACACCTAGATACACCAGATAGATACCGCCGATGATTTTCATCAGCGCATACAGCGGTGGCACGGCGGTAAGCAATCCAATCAATCCTGCCAGCGACAATGCTGCGAAGATGAATCCTCCACAACCCATTCCCAATGCAGCACTCAAGCCAGTAACTCGACCTGACGAAGCTGCCGCTTTCGCGACCATCACAAAGCTCGGGCCAGGACTTGCAGCACCGACTGTGAGTGCAATGGCAATGCCCATTAATGCGTAACGCTCCTGCATATGACCTCATTGAAAGATAGAACTCAACTTTGCTGTACTAACTGAAAGCCTTCATCCAGCCACCCAGTAATTCCGCCAATCATCATTTTCACCGGACGACCAAGTCTTGCAAGACGGATAGCACCTCGATGCGCCCCATTGCAATGTGGACCCGCACAATAGACAACGAACAGAGTGTCCATTGGATAATCCGCCAGTTTCGATGCGATCAGCTTGGCATGCGGAATATTTACCGCACCAGGCACATGGCCTTTTGAATAGAGTTCCGCACTACGCACATCGACCAATACAAAGTCTGCTTTGTCATTGCTCATGGCATCGTGAACATCCCAGCAGTCAGTTTCGAAATGAAATGCTTTCGAGAAATGTTCCAGAGCCACGCTGCTTTGTGCCGGTGCAATTGCCGTTACGCTGGAAGTCATTTGTATCTCCCGTCTGAATGAAGGTGCGGAGATTATTGATTCATGCACCATTTTTGCCACTGTCCAGAACGACAACCTGCGGTAATATTACGCCATGCCGAAGAAATCCCATCTTGTGGTCGCAGTCGCCTATGAAAACTTGTGCACTTTCGAGTTTGGTTGCACGGTGGAACTGTTTGCACTCAACAGGCCAGAATTAAATGTGCCCTGGTACGACTTTGCTGTGTGTTCAGCAGAACGCAAACCGATCACGGCAATGGGCGGCATCACACTGCGAACGCCGCACTCTCTTGGCATTCTTGATCGAGCTGACACTATTGTTATTCCGGGCTGGCGTGATGCAGATGAGATACCTGCGCCAGCGTTGTTGAAGAGGATCAGGCAAGCCTATTCACGCGGCGCTCGCTTCTGCACAATTTGCTCTGGTGTATTCGTGTTGGCTGCCGCAGGTATTCTGGATGGTAGAACTGTCACCACACACTGGCGCTACGCAGACAAGCTGGCGAAGATGTATCCGGATATCAAGGTAAACGCACACGCGCTCTATATTGATGAAGGACAGATACTGACCTCTGCGGGTTCAGCTGCAGGGCTGGATATGTTCCTGCATCTGGTGCGACGCGACTATGGTGCGCGCATCGCGAATACTGTTGCACAACGACTGGTGATTCCGCCGCATCGCGATGGTGGACAGGCGCAGTTTATTCCGCGACCCGTTGCATCAGACGAGCATCGCGGCTTTGCAAAGCTATTAGACTGGGTAAGAAACAATGTTGCGAAGCCTCACACCGTCGCGTCACTGGCGCGCAAAGCAGCAACCAGTAATCGCACGTTGCAACGCAAATTCAAGGAGACGACGGGACTATCACCAATAGACTGGTTGATACGTGAACGTGTCGCAGTTGCGAAGGAACTTCTCGAGTCGAGCAAGCTATCGCTCACACGCGTGGCGGAGAAATCGGGCTTTGCATCAGCTGAAACATTTCGTCGTCACTTCAGACTACAGACGAGACTGAGTCCATCAATGTATCGACGCCAGTTTTATCAGGCGAGAAATTAGGCCGTTACCAGATCACTGATCGCTGATTAAGACGCGCGACACAATCGCCGCGCTACTTCAAGCTGCTTTACTTGTTTCGCTCTTCTCGGCATCACCCGCTGAACTGCGAATAAGATAGTCGAAGGCACTGAGCGCCGCTTTAGATCCTTCACCCATCGCAATCACGATCTGCTTGTAAGGTACGGTGGTCACATCGCCCGCACCAAACACACCGGGTACAGATGTTTGCCCTCGGGCATCGACAACAATCTCGCCGCGTGGTGTCAGCTCAATGCTGCCCTTCAGCCAATCGGTATTAGGCAACAGGCCAATCTGTACAAACACACCCGCCAGTTCGACACGATGTAGTTGCTCGGAGCTGCGATCGCGATAACTCAAAGCATTCACCTTATCACCATCGCCGTGTACTTCAGTAGTCAGTGCGGAGGTAATCACGTTCACGTTGTGCAATGAACGCAACTTGCGTTGCAGCACTTCATCAGCACGCAGCTTGGCATCGAACTCAATCAGCGTGACATGTTCAACAATGCCTGCGAGATCAATCGCTGCTTCAACGCCCGAGTTACCACCACCCACTACGGCAACACGCTTTCCCTTGAACAAAGGCCCATCGCAATGCGGGCAGTAGGCAACGCCGCGGCCGCGATATTCGCGCTCGCCCGGTACATTCATTTCGCGCCAGCGTGCACCGGTGGAAATCACCACGCTCTTCGCACGCAAGGTGGCGCCGCTCGCAACCTTGACACCGAACACACCCTGCTCTGCTGGCAACAATGCTTCAGCACGCTGGCCGCTCATAATATCTACATCATAAGACTTCACATGTTCTTCAAGTGCAGCAGCCAGTTTCGGACCTTCGGTTTCTTTCACAGAGATAAAGTTTTCAATGCCCAGTGTATCGAGCACTTGACCGCCAAAGCGTTCCGTTAAAACCCCAGTGCGAATGCCTTTGCGCGCTGCATAAATGGCAGCTGACGCGCCTGCAGGACCACCACCAACAACCAGCACGTCAAACACATCTTTAGTCTTCAACGCTTCTGCTTGCTTGGTGGCAATCGATTTATCGAGCTTGGTCAGAATATCTTCCAGCGTCATGCGACCCTGTGAGAATGGTTGACCATTCAGATACACGGCGGGCACGGAAAGAATCCGTCGCGAAGCAACCTCCTGTTCGAACAGGGCACCATCAATCATCGTGTGTTGTACACGTGGATTGAGCACTGACATCAAGTTAAGCGCCTGAACCACGTCAGGGCAGTTCTGGCAACTCAAAGAAATATAAGTTTCGAACTGGTAGTCACCGTCAAGTTGCTTAACCTGATCAATCAGTGCTTGTGAAACTTTGGGTGGATAGCCACCGGACTGCAACAAGGCCAGCACCAGTGATGTGAACTCATGGCCCATCGGGATGCCGGCGAATTCCAGCTTCATCTCGCTGTTCTTGCCACGAATGATAAACGATGGCGTACGTTCACTGTTTCCATCAGTACGTACCGAAATCAAAGTAGAAAGCGAAGCGATATCTTCGATCAATGCTTTCATTTCGCGCGCGCTGTCGCTGGCATCCAGTGTCGCAATGATGTCGACCGGATGACTGATACGTTGCAAGTACTCCTGCAATTGTTGTTTCAGTGCGTCTTCAAGCATGGCATGTCCAGTGTGAAAGAATGAATAATCTCGAATCTTTATCAACAAACCTTTCATCACTCTCCCTGCATCGCAAGGAGAGTGACCAGGCAAGATCAGATCTTGCCGACCAGATCCAGTGAAGGCTTCAGTGTTTTTTCACCGGGCGTCCACTTGGCTGGGCACACTTCACCGGGATGATCAGCAACGTATTGCGCGGCCTGAACCTTGCGCAACAGTTCCTTTGCATCACGACCAATACCCAGATCATGAATTTCGGCAACCTTGATCACACCTTGTGGGTTAACGATGAAAGTACCGCGCAGTGCCAGGCCTTCTTCTTCGATCAGCACGTCGAAGTTACGGCTAATGGCCTGGGTAGGATCGCCCAGCATCACGTAATTGATCTTCTTGATGGTATCCGAAGCATCGTGCCAGGCTTTGTGTGTGAAATGCGTGTCGGTGGAAACGCTATACACCTCAACGCCCAGCTTCTGGAATTCCTTGTACAGATCGGCAACGTCACCCAGTTCGGTTGGACATACAAAGGTGAAGTCAGCGGGATAGAAGAAGAAAACCGACCACTTTCCTTTTAGATCGGCATCGGTAACGGTGACGAACTTGCCTTGATGGAATGCAGTGGCTTTAAAGGGCTTTACAGTCGTGTTGATCAAACTCATTGATTTGCTCCAGTTGTTTAATGATGCTGTGTGGAAATAACCTGGGCGCAAGATTAGGTTGTTTTTGCACCCTTGCCAAATCGATAATTTAGAACGGCTTGATAGACAGTACCTATGGTAAGCGCAAGCATGGCACCTTCCAAAAGCAGCGTGAATCGTGGATGATGGCCCGCCAAGATTGAGTACACGGCTGACAATTGAACTCTCATTCCCACCATCACCCCGTTCTGGGCGCCATGTTCAAATTGTTGTCGGTGGCGCTGTTAGCGCTGATGGCCACGTTTATAAAATTGCTGGGCAAGTCAGTACCTATTGGCGAAACGGTGTTTGTTCGCGGAATGATGGCCATATTGGTGCTCGGACTAATTGCCCATCACACCACCGGCTTGCAGGTGCTGAAAACCAGCAACTGGAAAAGGCACGCGATGCGATCGCTGGCAGGCACGGGCAGCATGTTCTGCTATTTCGCTTCGCTAAGCCTGATTCCACTGGCTGACTACACCGCCATTACCTTTGCCAGTCCGATTTTTATCACCATTCTGGCCATGATATTTCTGGGCGAGCGTATTCATGCTTTCCGCTGGACTGCGTTGGTTGTCGGACTCAGCGGCGTCGCGATCATGATTGCACCGCAGATTTCGTCGCAGCACGGTAACGGATTGGGAGCGGTGCTGGCATTGGGCGGAGCGCTCTCTGGCGCAGTTGCCATCACCACCTTGCGGAGCATGAGCAGGACGGAGCCCGCGATCACTATCACCTTCTATTTTCTGGTAACGGCAATGATCTGCGCGCTGATGACCATCTTCTTCGGCTGGGTTGTACCCACTAAGCAGCAGGCGATCTGGATGTTACTGGCGGCCCTGTCCGGCGTGTTGGGACAATTGTCGATGACCACGGGCTACAAGTATGCAGAGGCATCCACGCTAGCGCCGCTGGACTATGCCGCCATGATCATGGCGGTGGTGATTGGCTACTTCGTATTTTCCGAAGTCCCCAGTCTGTGGATTTGGGTCGGTTCAGCCTTGGTGATCAGCGCGGGTTTGGTTATCATCTGGCGCGAATTTCATCTGAACAAACGTATAACAACGGTGGCCTGACCGAACCACCGCGATATCTAAGAACCTCGGCAAGAATAACGACTCGCTGATTGGCCTTCTGATAATCATAGACCCGGATATACCAAATAATATGGAAGCTCGATGTGCGTCTGATTCTGCTCAATAAACCATTCCACATTCTTTCCCGCTTTACTTCTGATGATGGCCGCCCCACGCTCACCGCGTGTTTAAGTGCTCCAGGCTTTCATCCGGCAGGACGCTTGGACTATGCGAGTGAAGGCCTGATGCTGCTCACCGATCATGGTCCATTGCAGGCCCGGCTTACTCATCCCAGCTGGAAGGTATACAAAACCTACTATGTACAAGTAGAAAAAATTCCTGCTGAAGCATCGCTCGACAAGTTACGCAAAGGAACCATGCTGAGCGACGGCATGACCAAGCCTGCAAAAGTTGAACTGCTGATGGCGCAACCAGATTGGGTGTGGCCACGCACTCCCCCAATTCGCATGCGACGCCTGATTCCCACTGCATGGATAAAGATTTCCATCATGGAGGGCCGCAATCGACAGATTCGTCGCATGACAGCGGCCATTGGCCATCCCACTCTACGTCTGATTCGCTGGTCTGTGGGACCCTGGACACTGGATCATCTCAAGCCCGGCGAATGGCGTGAGATCGGCCCCACTGAATATCCAAAGTTGCTTGGCTTTATTCGTAACAAAGCAAGATAGAAATCCATCTCGCGATCAATCGATCAGCATTACTGATCGATTGAGCTGCCGAAGATCTGGAGAATCGGCAACTTACTAGAACGCATAAACCAGGTTCACTGTCTCGGTTGTATCAACCTTCTTTAACGGTAATGCAGGCGGCGGGCTTTCTGGTGGCTTACTGTTGTATTGATACGAGATACCGACGCCCAGTGCGAGACGATCAGACACCTTCACGTTTAAGGCAAAGGCATCGGTTACCAGTGTATTGCTGCTGCCAGATTCAACCAATAACTTGTTGGTTAAACTCGTCGTTGTCGTTAATTGTTGAGAATAATCTAAGCCAGCCGTGAAAATGGCCTCATTGTCCCTATCCGCATCAGGGACGCGAAAGTATTGGCCTGGATGATCTTCATCCGGCGTCACTGATTCTTTTCTGGACTGTCTGAAACCAGCACCCAGCTGCGCGCTGAGCTGCGTTGTATCGTTATGGATAAACTTGTAACCCAGACCCGCTGTCACCGATCCCTGATATTCGAAACCGCTGAACATGTCACGGGCGTAACGCAGATTGCCGAAACCGAACATATCAGCCGAGAAGTTGTAATCAGATTGCCACATCGTATCCCAACGTTCCGCTGAAACCGCACCCTTGCTCTTTCCATACAAGCCACCCAGGTGGAATGAATGTTTCCACGCATTGGAGAGGATCGACATATCAAGCGCGGCGCTGGCAGACTCCGCTTCCGTATTTCCCTGTGAAGCAACATACCCGACCTGCCCCTTGCCGGTCCATGTACCATCCGGTGGTGGATCTGCCGCCAACGCCATAACCGGAAACAACGACGTCAGCAGAAAAATATTACGTAAGCGCATGTAGGTCACCTTCAACTTCATCAATCAAACCAAGCCTGCAAGCCTACCGCGATTTTTTATTCATCTCCACTCACATTTTCCCACAGCGCTTTACAAAAACTTCATGCCCACTTGAAACCCAACTTGGTCAACGGCAACGTACGAATGCGCTCTCCTGTTGCATTGAAGATGGCATTGCATACTGCAGGAATCAGCGGCGGTAACGCAGGTTCGCCAAGACCCGTCGGATTGTATTCACTCTGAATGAAATGAACCTTCACAGGTGGCGCATGCGGCATGCGCAACAATTCATACTGATCGAAATTGGTTTGTTGGACGCGACCATTCGACAGCGTGATCTGTTGTGCGAACATCATGCTCAAGCCGTCAGTCACGGCCCCTTGCGCCTGCGCTTCAGCGCCACTGAGATTGATGATGGGCCCTACATCAGCCGCTACCAACACATTGTGAACAGTGAGTTGCTTGTTACTGGACACGCTAACTTCAGCGACCACGGCAACATGCCCTGCGTGACTGAAGTGAAACGCAATGCCGCGGCCGCGACCTTTTGGCAATGGCTTGTTCCATTCACTTTTCTCTGCAGCAAGACGAATCACATTCGCAGCACGCCCCGTATTCAAGGCGCGAATATCACCAGGCTTTAACCAGCGGGGCTCGCCCATGATGCCGAGCAGAAACTCGACATGATCGCGCTTGGCTGCAACAGCCAGTTCATGAATAAAACTCTGAATAACAAATGCAATCGAGTTGGAACGGGGTGCGCGCAACGGACCACAGGGCGTCCCGCTTGGCATCAACGTCTGCATCAGCCGATAGTTAGATAGCAGCAATGCCGGAAACTCACCTGCGGGCATATCGCCACCCGAAATCGGCTTCTTGCCGTCCGCAGTAAAGCTGATGAAATGATTTTGCCACGCCGCCAGCTTGCCTTGTTCATCGACTGCACCACGCAACGAATGAAATCCACCGACACGATAGAAGTCATGTGTCATGTCATCTTCGCGAGTCCAGGTCAGCTTGACGGGAGCAGAGGTACGTTTTGCAATGGTTGCCACTTCGCAGACGTAATCATTCATCAGGCGACGACCAAAACCACCACCGACTCGCGTTTGATGTACACGCACATTAGCTGGCGCAATATCCAGCAACTTGGAAACCTGTTGAACAGCCTGCGTTGCATTCTGCGAAGGTGCCCAGATTTCCATCACGCCATCGTGATACCACGCCGCACAGTTCTGCGGCTCAAGTGTGGCGTGGGACACAAACGGATAGTAGTAATAAGCATCGACTATCTTTGCTGAATCGGTGGTGCGCTTGAACACATCATCCACATTGCCCACGTCATTAATGGTTTCCTGACCAGGCTGCTTGGCGATCTCTGTAGCGCGCT
Source organism: Steroidobacteraceae bacterium (assembly GCA_036263355.1). GTDB lineage: Bacteria > Pseudomonadota > Gammaproteobacteria > Steroidobacterales > Steroidobacteraceae > CAILZL01. Next base: position 12,651 of record DATAHE010000063.1, read on the forward strand.
GCATAAAAGATTGCCAGCTATCCTTCGATGCATTTGCTTCATCCCATTCAACCTGTAGCTGTTGTTTCGCCTTAAAAGCTGCCCATGTTGAATTGGCAACAATGGCAACACCGGACAACACTTCGGTGGCCTGACCATTACCTTCAATGATGAATGCATCCTTGACACCGGGCAATGTGCGGATGTCATCAAGATTTGCAGACTTCGCTACACCACCAAATGCCGGGCACTTTTGATACACCGCGTACAACATGCCAGGCAGAGTCGTGTCGATACCAAACAAAGGTTGTCCGGTAACTACCTTTACGTTGTCAACACCGGTATAGCGCTTACCAAACAGGCTGTAGTCTTTGCGTTCTTTCAGCTTCAGTGTTTTTGCATCCGGTACGGTTTGCGACGCAGCGTCATTTGCCAACGCGCCATAGCTTAGGTTACGTCCATCGCGGCAATGCACTTTGCTGTCTTTGGCAAAGCACGATGCTGCATCGACTTTCCACTTCACCGCTGCAGCGGCGATCAACATAGAACGTGCAACGGCACCTGCCTGACGCAATGTATCCCAATTATTGGGAATGGACGTCGAACCGCCAGCGCCTTGCCAGCCATACAAGGCTTGATCAATCGGCGCCTGTTCTACACGCACATCATTCCAGTTGGCATCCAGTTCTTCTGCAACAATCAGTGCGTATGCGGTCTTAATTCCCTGTCCAATTTCAGGACCTTTGGAATAAATCGTGATGACACCGTCGGGCGCGATATTTAGATACGCATTGGGTGCAAACAAATTCGTAGCCGCCTTCGTTTCAGATGCTGAGGCTGCATCATCCATACAGAATGCAATGATCAACCCGCTGCCACCCAGACCTGCCAGACTGAGAAAAGAACGCCGCGACATCGCTGGAACTTCGCCCAGCACGTGATTCATCAGCGCATGAATATGTGCGTCGTCCTTGCCGCGTGCAACAGAAGCATTACGTGTGATCAGAGCACTCATACTGCACCTCCAGACTTACCACTTTTGCTTCCACCGTTGCCCTGACCATTCATCCTGTCTGCTGCTGTATGAATTGCCGCGCGAATTCGCAGATAAGTACCGCAACGACACAAGTTGCCGGACATGGCATTATCAATCTCAGCATCATTGGGTTTTGGGTTCTGCTTGAGCAACGCGGCCGCGCTCATGATTTGACCAGCCTGACAGTAACCACATTGTGGTACGTCGTGCTCCACCCATGCCTGTTGCAATGGATGCAACTTCCCATCCTTGGCAGCGAGGCCTTCGATGGTAGTAACTGACTGACCGGCAACGGCAGCAAGTGGTACCGAACAAGAGCGGATTGGTGTGCCATTCAGATGTAGCGTGCAAGCGCCGCATTGCGCGATACCGCAACCGTACTTGGCGCCCACCAACCCAAGATGATCGCGCAACACCCATAACAGCGGTGTGGAGAGATCAACATCGTTTTGAATGGTCACACTACGACCATTAACTGTCAGAGTCGTCATGGGCTACCTCATGGATTATAGTAACCAGCAGTAATGAACACAGACGATAACACATGATTGTTAACACGATTAACAACCTGGCACCGCTCGGCGGAAACCACGGTGTCATCGCCATTGCCGAACGCCTGTTGCAGAACAATGAAAGGTTTGCGTTGGTTATCGTCATCAGCACTCAAGGCTCCACCTATCGCAAACCCGGCGCACTGGCACTGGTTGCTGAAAACGGCACAACCCAAAGTGTTATCTCGGGTGGTTGCCTGGAACCGACGCTTCAAGATGCAGCGAGACTCGCGCTTCGCGAAAACCGTTGCTCAACGCTGCTGCTGGACACGTCCACCGATGATGATCTGCTCTTCGGCTCCGGCTCTGGTTGTCGCGGAAAAATGCGCGTGATGCTAATTCCCGTTGCACCGCGAGATACTCATCCAATCTATCAGGTTATTACAACAATTTATCGGAACAACCTTGATCAGAACTATCGAGCACTC
>DATAHE010000064.1:0-3355 GCA_036263355.1 Steroidobacteraceae bacterium
GAGATATCGGCAACCGGGATCTTCCAGACATTCGGCAATACATCGATATCAAGCTCAGTGAAGTGAACACGCAAGCCCAAGGCCGCAAAATCGACAATGCTCTTTTCAATCTCGTCAACACTGGGTTCGTCGATATGCAGATGGGCCTGAATCCCCACGCCTTGAACGGGCACGCCACGATCCTTTAATCGCTTTAGCAATGCAACGCATGCTTCACGCTTGCCGGTACGTTCTGTGCCGTAATCGTTGTACATCAGATGCACAGCCGGATCGACTTCGTGCGCAACATGAAAGGCATGATCGATGAATTGTTCGCCAAGAATGTTGAAGTAATGACTCTTACGCATGGGATTGCCGGGCTCGTCACCAATAGCTTCGTTCACCGCATCCCATGCATTGATACGGCTCTTGTAACGACCAACGACGGTAGAGATATGGTCCGTCATTTTCTTCTTCAGCTCATCGGCAGAAACATAGTCGCCTGATGCATTTTTGAAAACACTGTTGGGAACCTGACTGTGCCATGCCAGGCAGTGACCGACCACGTACATATGATTACGCGTTCCGATGTCCACATAGGTGTCTGCATCGGCCCAGTTCCAGGTATCGGCATTCGGATGAACGGGTTCCCACTTCAAACAGTTTTCCGGCGTGGTTGAACTAAACTCGCGGACCAGGATTCCTTCAAGTTCTTTATCGCCATGAAGGATGTCTGAGCCAACGGCTGCGCCGATTTTAAAGTCCTTGGCGTAGTAATCTTTTAGACCAGTGCGCTTCATGGCCGCGGCCAGTGCATTGGATGAAACCTGTGCGAGTAGTGCGCCAGCACCGATACCTTGAAGAATTGTTCTACGTGAAATCACGATGTACCCTCCCGTATATTTCTGTATTTTATCAATCACCTAAAGAACTAGTTACTACCGATACCATAGGTGCTTTAAGGATACACGCCCGATAGCACGGCTTCAAAATGGCTTTTCACCATTTCATTGCACTTGCAAGCGCGTGCATTCAACTGATCGAAGGATTGAATCCGCAAAATACCCCGGCCAGTACTAAGAATTCCTTCTGCCTTGAAAGTTTGTATAACGCGACTGATGTAGCTGCGGCCTACACCAAGCATTGATGCGAGTTCGTCATGTGTGAGAGGCACAACATGATCACCCGTGCGTTCCATGGCTGCTGTAATCCACTTTGCAGTGCGCTGCTCCACGGAATGCACTGCGTTGCAAGCACTGGACTGAAAGATTTGTGCCAGTAGGCAGTCTGCATAACGGCTAAATAGATTACGCACGGTGGCTGAAGCACTCTTGGCCTGTTGAAGGATCTCAGTTGGAACTTTTGCAAACGGGCCTGAGTGTTTTACCGTGATTCTGCAGTAAGCCGGAAGCCGACCTGCACTTACCACGCCACCCACTGCGCCTTCCCGGCCGACTAACACTGTTTCTACATCGAAACCATCTTCATTAGCTACCAAAAAAGAAGCCAAGCTGGCATCGCAAGGAAAATATATAAACTCGACGCTGTCACCGGGTTGATACAAAAGATCACCTGAGACGCGATGCTCATATATCAAGGATGTTTCAACAAGCTTGAAGTCATGCGCATTCATCTTTTGCAGCAAATTGTTAGTCGGTCTGCCAGTAGCGCTCATCTTCGGGGTGTATTGAATTTTTGATGGACTTTCTGTACGCATACTCGTTCTCGCATCGACCTGAACCCTCTTCACGCCAGCGATGTGTATACAATTGGACAGACAGCGTGTAGGACGAGCGGTATATTTACATCTATTTTTCATTAATGACAATTGAAAACGGATGTAGGCAATGAATTTCATTCAGACAATAAAACTCTCTTTTAACTCGAACTGCTTCAAGTAGGGTTTATGCAGTCTGATAAACCATCTACAACCGATAGCAAGAAATCCCAGACTTCTTCGAAATCTCTCCGAAACTTTCTGGATGAGGCGACCGCGCACTTGCGTACAGCCCTTGATCAAAAAATTGAGCTGCTTTTAACTGGGGACGAACGCGCGTACAGGGAGTTCCTGCAAAGAACTGCGCTGGTAATTTTGCCACTAGAACATGCGCTGGAAGCTGCAGACGTGACGTCGGTGGTAACGGATTGGCCAGCGAGAAGACGCAGCGATGCCTTGATCGGTGATTTGCGGTTGCTGCGTGTGACGGTGCCTGAGAGACAGTCTTTCAATGTGCCGGGTAGTGAAGCACGATTGCTGGGAATGCTCTACGTGCTTGAGGGGACTCGTCCTGGAGCAGAGCATCTGCTTCGCATCGTAAGCAATCATGGGAGCGTGCTGATTAAGCACGCCACTGCCTATCTTTCTCATGGTGCTGGTGAATCATTGTGGCAAAGCTTTCTTGAGCGTCTGGAAGGCTCACATCATGCACATGCCGAACGCGATGCTACGCTGGCGGGGGCAACACTGGTGCTCACAATGTACGACGCCGCCTTTTCCAGTATCTAGGAATCTCTGATTAGTTGTTCTATTATCCCCGTGGCGTTGTCAGTTCCGTACTCCCAAATCAATGAACGGGGCTCATGTATTGACATATACACTGCGGTTCTCTGCGCGGTACTTCATAGCTACGACAAAAATATCCTAATTAATCAGAGGTTCCCTGTCATTAATACTGACGATAGTTGCTGATGTTGATAACCAACTGTGATCCTATGCCCATGCATCTATTCAGGGAGATGCCGTGAGGAGCTATCACACAAATCAATCGCCCCAGCACCAGTTACTGATCTCCGGCATATCGTGGCCATTGGTATTAATGTAGCGACGATGCTCTTGTAGCTTGTTTCTAAGCTTATCAATCAGCTCGATCCCAGCGGCGCCGGTTTGTGGAAGGCGGTTAATGGCATTAATGACCAGGTGATAGCGATCAAGTTCGTTTAACACAGTCATGTCAAATGGCGTGGTAATCGTGCCTTCCTCTTTGTAACCATGCACATGGAAGTTGTCGTGGTTCTGTCGGCGATAGGTAAGGCGATGAATCAGCCATGGATAACCGTGATAGGCGAAGATCACAGGTTTGTTCTGCGTGAACAAGGCATCAAACTCTGCGTCTTCCAGACCATGCGGATGTGCGTCGCTTTGTTGCAATTTCATCAGATCAACCACATTGATCACGCGAATTTTAAGTGATGGCAGATGCTTGCGAAGAATGCTGACGGCGGCAAGTGTTTCCAGCGTGGGCACATCACCGGCGCAGGCCATCACCAGATCTGGTTCTTTGCCATCGTCATTACTTGCCCAGCTCCAGCGACCTATACCTGCAGCACAATGCGTGGCGGCATCAGTCATGGTTAACCATTGCGGTGCGGGGTGTTT
>DATAHE010000065.1:0-4758 GCA_036263355.1 Steroidobacteraceae bacterium
TCATAAATCTGTGCACTACCAGAGCGATCAGAAGTGAAATAGATCTTGCTGCCATCGACTGACCACGATGGTTCTGTATCGATTCCGGGATCATAACTGATACGAGTCAGCATCTGCGTTGCCAACTCAAGCGTATAGACATCGACATCGCCATCCTTGCGAGACAGCGTCAGAGCCAGCGTTTTCCCATCTGGTGACCACGCCGGCGCGCCATTGATTCCCGAGCGCGCTGACACTTTACGAGTTTCACCAGTCTGCAATGACTTGACGTAGATGGCGGCCGTTTTGTTGTCGAAGGACACATACGCCAGGCTCATTCCATCTGGTGACCAGGCTGGCGACATGATGGGCTCACTGGAGTTAGCCACCACGATCGGGTTATAGCCATCGGCATCGCTGACGGTGAGTTTGTAATACTGTTTGGGCGCTGCACCTTCCACATTCACATAGGCAATGCGAGTGAGTGCAACACCAGGAATGCCGGTGAGCTGTTCAAAGACAATGTCCGCAATCCGATGCGCAATAATTCGCATGTTGGAGTTAGTGCCCGGAAGACGCAGCCCAAGCAAACGCTGGCCATTGAGAACATTGAACAGTTCGAACTGCACATCGAACCGATCAGCAGTGGTATTGGTGACCTTGCCAACCAGAATGTAATTGCTCTTGAGTAAACGCCAATCAGAAAACTGAATCTTGTCACCGGAGGACGGCTGCTCGATCATGTCGCGACGATCAAGCGGCGCGAATCGTCCGCTACGGGACAGATCCGCAGCCACAACATCAGCGATATCCAGCGTTGGTTTCGTAGCACCTTGTGTGCCGAAAGGAACAATGGCAATCGGTACAGCGTCGTTTAGTCCCTTGGTAATTTCAATCACCAGTTCGGCTTGCGCGGTCAGCGCAACAAGAAGGCCAAGTATGGTCGTGGCACACAGGCAGATGACTTTTCGCATCGTTACTCCGCTGGATTAAAAATGAAACTGAGATTGCGATCGAACAATCTTGAATCGCTGGGTGGAGGTAAAGGTGAAGAACGCATGACGGCGCTCTCGATGGATTGACGCACGGCTGCGTCCGCATTGCAACGACCGAAGGATACGGACAGCACCATACCGCCCACCGCCTGCGTCACCCTGACCTCGCACTTGATGCCAGTTTGCGCCGAGGGCGGTTTGATCCAGTTGCGCTCAACGCGCTGACGAATCAATGCCGCATACTGATTCAACAATCCAGCATTCACCGCCTGATTACGGCCTTCCTCGTCCGCCAGCTGTGCTTTCAATTCTGCTTCGCGAGCGGCCTGCGCCTTGGCGTCAGCATCTTGCTTGCGCTTGTTCTCTACATCACGCTGCTTTTGCTTGATCTCTTCAACGCGCTTCTTCTCCGCCTCCTGCTTCTGACGTTTAACCTCTTGCTGAGCATCGGCAACCCGTTTCTGCTCAGCCTGCTTTTCCTTTTCTTGCTGCTCAACGCGAAGTTGCTCTTCCTTTACTTTCTCCTGTTCTCTTTCCTTTTCTTTCTGGCGCTCCTGCTCCAGTTGTTCCTGTTTCTTTTGTTCTTCCTGCCGTTGTTGTTCAGCAACGTCGGGTTCTGGATCTGCTTTCTTTGGTGGGTTCAAACTATTGCTGTCCACCAACGCAGCCTTGATGCCCAACTCGGGAATCACTACTCTCGGTGAATACAATGACGCAGCAATGAATACGCCAGCGATCAATGCGTGGATGATTAACGCACCGCTGATGTATTTGGCATTGCTTTCTGCTTTCACCGTCATTGCAAACAACTAGTCAACATTGATTCAATTATCTTGAGGAAGTTTCTTACGCGCTTCTGCCGCCGTAGCGGGATCGGTAACAAACCCGATCTGTGTCGCGCCTGCACGTTGCAGTAACACCATGCCCTGCACCACCTTGCCGTATGGAACAGAAGTATCCGCTTTGACCAGCACCGAGGTCTTCGGTTCACGCCGCAACACCGCTGCAACGCGTTGCAATACCGTGTTGGCATCAATAGACGCATCCTGCTTGGTGCCCACCGACAGATAGTAACGCCCACTGCGATCCACACTGAGAATCAATGGCGGATGCTCATGTGGATCAACGGGCAACGGTTGAGCGCTGGCCTTTGGTAGTTCCACCTTCACGCCCTGTGTCATCAATGGCGCGGTGATCATGAAAATAATCAGCAGCACCAGCATCACGTCGATATAGGGAACGACGTTGATTTCACCCATTAATTTTCTGCCGCGACGCATTGCCATATGTGTAATAAATCAATTTGACCTAGCGGATATGTCCAGAGCTACTACGATGTCGTTCTCGCGAAAGCGGGAATCCAGTTAAATTACTCCGTTCACCCTGAGCGTGTCGAAGGGTTCATTGAAAAATATAATGAATGGTTCCCTTGTTAGTCGATATGTGCTCACCATGAGCGGTGATCACTGGATTCCCGCTTTCGCGGGAATGACACAGCGGTTACTTTGACGATCAGTGACAACACTCGAGCGTATGCCTTTCTGCTACGCATCTAAATCTTCACCTGCGTATTCACAGTCGGCGGAGCAGCTGCAGCTTGACCAGTTGATGAGGTCGCTGGTCGCGTCGGTGTGTGTGCTGCTGCATGACGTTGCAGAATAGTCGAAAGCTCTTCGACAAAAGTGTCGTACCGCAATTCCAGACGACTCACCTTGTCTGCATAACGATTATAGAAAATCACGGCAGGAATCGCTGCGAACAAACCCATGGCGGTCGCAACCAACGCCTCTGAAATACCCGGTGCAACTTGCGCGAGCGTTGCCTGAGTAGCATCACCCAGACCATGAAACGCACTCATGATGCCCCACACCGTACCAAACAAACCCACGTAAGGACTGGTAGAACCAATTGTTGCCAGCATCGACAAGCTCGCTTCAAGACGATCAGTTTCTTTAAGCAACGCTGCCCGCATGGAACGTCGACTGCCTTCGATCACCTGCTCCGGACTAACTGCAGCGTGTTGACGCAAGCGTGCAAACTCGCGGAAACCGGATTCGAAAATACTGGCCACGCCGTTGACGATATTCTTGTTGGCTTCGATCTTCCGATACATCGCCGTGAGATCACCGGTTGCCCAGAATTCCTCTTCAAACTTGTCCGCCTGATGTTTTGTTTTCTGAATCTCGGCGCGCTTGCGTAAAATGATGGCCCATGACATGACGGATGCAGCCAGCAATAACGCGATTACCAGAAATTGGATAATGACAGTAGGATCATTTCTCAAGCGGTCAACTGATAGGAATTCAAACATGTAGTACTCAACCTTATTGATTCAATCTTGCTGACGCATTCTTACTGAGGGTTCTACATCAATACCGTTATCGATACTGCGCAAGCGCCTGCACAACCACATCAGGAATTGCCTTCGGCTTGAACGTGGTGGCATCAATGCAGCCTACCCGTGTAACGCCTTCCAGCAACAACTCACCTTTCGATGCATTATCATTGCTGCGATAAATATTCTGCTCGAAGGTCAGACTGGCACGACCCTGTTCAATCACCCGGCAGCTTACCTGTAACAAATCATCCAGTCGTGCCGAGCGCTTGTAGTTTGCCTCCACACGTGCAACGACCAGCAGAACGCCATATTGTTCCCGTAACATGGTCTGTTCGATGTTCATTGCTCGCAACCACTCGGTACGCGCACGCTCCATGAATTTGAGATAGTTGGCGTAGTACACCACACCACCGCCGTCCGTATCTTCCCAGTAAACCCGGCATGGAAAGATAAATTCTTTGTTAGATTCCGCAGTCATCGCGATCACACAGAACCATCGTTGAACAGATCGGGCGTCAACGTGCGTTCCGGTACTTTTAAACCAAAGTGCTGATAGGCGCCACGCGTCGCCATACGACCACGTGCAGTACGCATCAGGAAACCTTGCTGAATCAGAAACGGCTCGATTACATCCTCAATCGTGCCGCGCTCCTCACCAAGCATGGCCGCGAGGCTTTCAACACCCACCGGTCCGCCATCAAATTTTTCCATGATGGCAAGTAGCAACTTGCGATCCATCATGTCGAAGCCCATGGGATCGACATCCAGCAAGTTCAATGCTGCTTCTGCCAGTGTTGCAGTGACATGACCATTGCCCTTCACTTCCGCGAAGTCACGAACACGGCGCAACAAGCGGTTGGCAATTCGTGGCGTACCACGTGAACGTTTTGCGATTTGATCTGCGCCCTCAACATCTGTCTTTACACCCAGAATCGATGCGGAACGTTGAATGATGCGGGACAAGTCAGTAACGCTGTAGAACTCCAATCGCTGCACAATGCCAAAACGATCACGCAATGGTGATGTCAACAAACCTGCACGAGTGGTCGCACCTACTAAAGTAAATGGCGGTAAGTCGAGCTTGATGGAACGTGCGGCTGGGCCTTCACCAATCATGATATCGAGTTGGTAGTCTTCCATCGCCGGATAGAGAATTTCTTCCACCACCGGACTTAGACGATGGATCTCATCGACGAACAACACATCATTAGCCTGCAGATTGGTGAGCAAGGCAGCGAGATCACCGGGCCGTTCGATGACGGGACCCGACGTCTGCTTCAGATTCACACCCAGTTCATTGGCAATGATATTTGCCAGTGTGGTTTTGCCCAGACCCGGCGGTCCAAATATCAGAACGTGATCTAACGCTTCACTACGCTTGCGTGCCGCACTGATGAAAATTTCCATCTGGTTGCGCACCGCAGGCTGGCCGACATAGTCTGCGAG
>DATAHE010000066.1:0-2078 GCA_036263355.1 Steroidobacteraceae bacterium
CATCAGTTGCAGCTTTTCTGACCAATCCCGCAGCTGCCGCAGGTGCTGCGTTACAGCCTTTGGCTAAGCCGTTGCATGATTTGTACGATGTGTTTAAAGCGTTGCACAAAGAACGACTTAACCGCCATGCGCTGGATTTTGATGCACAGGAAGTAAAACCGCGCTTTGATGAAAAGGGCAAGGTGGTCGCGTTCGTTGAACAGACTCGTAATGACGCGCATCGACTGATTGAAGAATGCATGATTGCTGCGAATGTGCAGGCAGCGAAGTTCCTGAAGCGCCACAAGATCCCGACGCTGTACCGTGTTCATGGTTCACCGGAAGAAGACCGGCTCGAGCAGCTGCGTGAATTCCTGCGTGGCTTTGCCATCTCATTACCGCTGGATCGCAAGCTGACGCCAAAGGACTTGAGCGAGATTATTGCCCGCATCAGCAGTAGTGATGAAGCGCCGCTGATTCAGAATGTGATCATGCGTTCATTGCCGCAGGCAGTCTATCAACCAGAAAATATCGGTCACTTCGGTTTGTCGCTTACAGAGTATGCCCACTTCACTTCGCCCATCCGCCGCTATCCCGATCTGCTGGTGCATCGTGGCATTCGTCACGTGTTGAATGGCGGCACCGTCGAAGACTGGCCGGAAGCGATGCGCGATATGAGTTTGTTGGGAGCACAATGCTCCACACTGGAACGTCGCGCGGATGATGCAACACGTGAAGCCATGTCGTGGCTCAAGTGCGAATACATGCAGAACCACATCGGCGAAGAGTTTGATTCAGTGGTAACCGGAGTCGTGGAGTTCGGTTTGTTTGTACAGATCAAGGATATGCAAATCGATGGGTTAATTCATGTCAGTTCATTGGGCAGCGATTATTTCAGTCGCGACAAATCCGGCTATCGTTTGATCGGCGAGCGCAGCAAGAAGGTATATCGACTCGGTGATCATCTGCGAGTGCGCCTGATTAATGTGGTGATTGATGAACGCAAGGTTGATTTTGAACTGATGCGTCCAGCGGGTACCGAAAGCGACAAGCAATTTGGGCGCAATCCCTTCCGCAGGAATCGCGGTCCACGGAGAAAGCATTGATGAGCGATGCGACGACCGTGTTTGGCTTGCATGCAGTGCGCACGTTATTACAACGTCATGCCAGCAAAGTTGCACAGTTGTTTGTGCAACGTGGGCGGGAAGATGCGCGTATTAATGAAGTGCTGAAGCTGGCACATGAACAGGGAATTAAAGTCGAGCAACGCAGCTCACAAGAGCTGGATCAGCTCACTCAAGGTGCAAGTCATCAAGGTGTCATTGCGCAACTACGCAAGATCGATAACCTTGGCGAGGGCGCACTCGATGATGTACTGGATAAGGCTGGCAATAATCCATTGGTGTTAGTACTGGATGGCGTAACCGATCCTCATAATCTTGGGGCCTGCATGCGCACGGCCGATGCTGCCGGAGTACATGCTGTCATCGTGCCGCGCGATCGTGCTGCTGGTTTGTCCCCGGTCGTTCGCAAAGTGGCTGCCGGTGCTGCGGAGACAGTACCGCTGATTCAAGTGACTAATCTTGCGCGTACCTTGCGGTGGTTGAAAGAGCGGGGATTGTGGTTGGTAGGTACGGATGATGAGGCGACTCAGTCAATCTATACTGCAAAGCTCACAGGCCCTATGGCCATTGTCATGGGCGCCGAAGGCGGGGGCATGCGACGGCTGACAAAAGAAAATTGCGATTTGCTGGTAAATATTCCCATGTCCGGTGTGGTGGAAAGTTTGAATGTGTCTGTCGCCACCGGTGTGACGTTGTTTGAAGTGGTGCGGCAGAGAGTTGCTGTGCCGAATAAATAAGGCTCGGTCGTTTGGTTCGCTAGCATCGCTGTTCTATTCCGTTTTCAAAACTGTCAAAAACAGGACGTTTTTGCAGAGCTTCCATGGAAGGATTTGCAGCGGTTTTAGAAAATGGAATAGAACAACGATGGCATACACGTAACAGTGTTTCTTAATAATGCATCGAGAAGCTTAGGCAATATTTAATGACAACAAATAACAAAGTGCTGTTGGTTGCCGGTGATGCCATTGCTCGCTA
>DATAHE010000067.1:0-7415 GCA_036263355.1 Steroidobacteraceae bacterium
TGATGAAGACCGTATTTCGCATGGGCGTGCCCGTGGTGGGCAAGAATTATTTTCCTTCCAATATCCAAGGCTTGCCGACATGGTATGAAATCCGCGTGACCAAGGATGGATATATGGCCCGTTCGGGTCGTGTCGACATCATGGTCGCGATGAATGCGGAGACTTACGCTAAGGATATCCGTGAAGTAAGTAGCGGCGGATATTTATTGTATGACTCCAGCTGGCCGCGCCCCACGTTGTTGAAACGCGATGACATCACCATTCTAGGTGTGCCGCTTGCGCAAATGTGCAATGACAATTTTCAGGGTGTTCGCGCACGCATGCTGCTCAAGAACATCATGTATGCCGGTGTGCTCGCAGCCTTGCTGGAGCTTGATGTGAACATCATGAAGACCTTGCTGGGCGACAGTTATGGCGCGAAGAAGTCGTTGCTTGATTCTAACGTCAGAGCGCTGGAGATGGGCTTTAACTATGCGAAGGAGCATTTGAATTGCAAACTGCCGATGCGTGTTGAGGCACTGGATAAAACTACGGGCCATATCATGATCGACGGCAACACCACTGCTGCGCTGGGTTGTGTATATGCAGGTGCCACGGTGGGTGCGTGGTATCCGATTACACCATCCACTTCGTTGATGGATGCGTTCAAGAGTTTCTGCCAGAAGTGGCGCGTGAATGCGGAAACGGGTGAACGGAATTACGCCATCATTCAAGCGGAAGACGAACTTGCTGCGATTGGCATGGTGATTGGTGCTTCATGGAATGGTGCGCGCGCATTCACTCCAACCAGTGGTCCCGGTATTTCGCTGATGGGAGAATTTGTCGGACTGGCTTACTACGCTGAAATTCCAGCAGTCATTTTTGATGTGCAACGCGTGGGGCCTTCTACCGGGATGCCAACACGCACACAGCAATGTGACATCATGGCCGCGGCATACGCGTCGCATGGCGATACCAAACATGTATTGCTATTCCCTGCAAATCCCGAAGAGTGTTTCTATCTTGCAGCACAATCATTTGATCTCGCCGAGCGCTTGCAGACGCCCGTGTTCGTTCTGCAGGATCTTGATATCGGCATGAATGACTGGATGTGCGCCGACTTGAAGTGGGATGACAACTACAAGCCGGACCGTGGCAAGGTGATGAGCAAGGAAGATCTAGACAAGATTGAGAAATTCTGGCGCTACTATGATCATGATGGTGATGCCATCCCTTATCGTACCTTGCCTGGCGTCAGCAAGAAGGGGGCGTTCTTCACGCGCGGTTCCGGCCACAATCAATATGGAGGCTACACAGAAGATTCGCATGATTATCAAATCGTCGTGGATCGCCTAAAACGAAAGTTTGATACTGCAAAGAAGCTGGTTCCGAAAGCGGTGACCGAAGGACGCGGCGATAACAAGATCGGGATTGTGTCTGTCGGCAGTTGCGATGGTGCGGTACGCGAAGCGATTGATATGCTGAAACGTCGTGGCCAGCATGTTGATTACATGCGCATACGTGCCTTTCCATTTGGCGAAGAAGTAGAAGCTTTCTTGAAGTCGCATGAACAAATATTCGTCGTAGAACAGAATCGCGATGCGCAGTTAAAGAGCTTGTTGATTCTGGAAACGGCGGTGGAAAAATCCAAGTTGTATTCTGTGTTGCATTACAGCGGCCTGCCTCTCCCGGCTTCGTTTGTGGTGGATGGCATCAGCAAAGTGATTGAAGACGAAGAGCCGCGTCGAGCGTTGAAGTCTGTTTAGCGTCGTGACTGTGAGACCCTGACATGAGCTTTATTAACAAACCAAAAATCGCGAAGCTGGAATTACCACGCAATGAACTTGGATTAACGCGCCGTGATTATGAAGGCGCGATGTCCACGCTGTGCGCTGGCTGTGGTCACGATTCAGTGACTGCGGCCATCATTGAAGCGGTGTGGGACTTGTCCATTGCGCCTGAACAACTCGCGAAGCTGTCGGGCATTGGCTGTTCGTCCAAGACGACTGCGTACTTCGTTAGCGGTGCTCATGGTTTTAACAGCGTGCACGGTCGCATGCCATCGATTGCCAGTGGCGCTTCTGCTGCAAATCGGGAGCTACATTATCTGGGTGTTTCTGGTGATGGTGATTCGTTGTCGATTGGCTTTGGTCAGCTGGCTCATGCAATCCGTCGTAACGTAAACATGCTTTACATCTGCGAGAACAATGGGGTGTATGGGCTTACCAAAGGGCAGTTCTCCGCTGCCGCTGATGTGGGTAGCGTCACCAAGAAAGGTGAAGCGAATAAGCAATCACCGATCGATCCAGCATTGACGGCGCTAACGCTCGGCGGAACTTTTGTTGCGCGAAGCTTTTCGGGGGACAAGAATCAACTCGTACCGCTGATCAAGGCCGGACTGAAGCACAGGGGATTTGCCTTGATTGATGTGCTGTCGCCTTGCGTTACTTTTAACGATCACGAAGGTTCGACCAAGAGCTATTCCTACGTTCGCAATCATTTCGAAGAGGCGGTGCACGCGGATTACATCCCGTTGCGCAAGGAGATCACTACTGAGTATTCGGATAATGCACTGGTGACCTTGCATGACGGCTCGCATATTCGCTTGCATAAAGTTGCTGCGGACTACGATCCCACCAACCGCGCACATGCGATGGAATATCTTCGCGGCAAGCAGAGCGAAGGTCAGTATGTAACAGGTTTGTTATATGTTGATCCGGGTAGCAAGGATTTCCATGAGGTCAATGAAACTGCACACCGTTCGTTGAGCCAGATTCCATACGAGCAACTGTCGCCCGGTAACAAGGCCTTGGACAAGATAATGAGTCGCTACCGCTAGTTTGCAACTTTTGAATCAGCACGGTGTTCTGTAGTCGAGAGCTCAGAGTCACGAGCTCAAATTGAAATGGCGGAGATAGATCATGAGTGTCGCTGAAGAACTTGAACGTTTACAGAGTCTGTTTGAAAAAGGTGCGTTAAGCGCCGATGAACTGGCACGTGCGAAAGCCAAGGTGCTGAACGAAGGCTCTGCGGGTGTGTCGGTAGCCAATCAATTTCGCCGTTCAAAGTCGGATCGAGTATTTGGCGGCGTCTGCGGTGGACTTGGGAAAGCGACAGACATACCTTCCTGGGCTTGGCGCGTCATATTCTGCTTGTGCATTTTTGGCTTGGGATTCGGCCTGCTGGTTTACATTCTGTTATGGATATTTGTGCCGCAGGAAACTTGAGAGATTGTGTACCTCGTCAGCGGCGTTAGTTGATAACTCATCACAAGTTGAATAGCACGCCGGCTTTTTCATAAACGCTATTGATACGTTTGCCATCCCACACGTAGGCAAGGGCTGCGCCTTGTGTGGGGATGCTAATAGCGGGTGGACGAAACACCGCAATACAGGTGCCACCTTCATCGCGCACACTGTTGTAGACAAGACCCCAATCATTCTTATCACGATGCTGCTTGCCAAATTGCTGTGATGGCGAATAGTCATCTGGATGATGTAAATGTTTGAAACGTGGCGCGCGGATGTCCCTCATTGGTTTGCGCACTCTGGCGATGAAGGCGCGCATGTCTAATTCTCCGGGCACTTCGTTTGTAGCGGCGAGAAAACGTTGTCGATGATAGACCGTTTCGTATACTGCCGTTTTCAAGGTCTTTGCAGCATAGTAAACGCCAAAGCTACCATCACTAAAGCGGCTCTCGCGGCCAATGTGAGTAAACGCAGCCATGACAATGCTGCTACCACGCCCTGAAACGCGATCTTCATCCGGTACGAGATTCAGGTCACCTGCCTGCTCGCGCAGACGATCATTAGTCAAACTTTCAAGATACCAAGCGGCTTCGAGCAGCTCGGGGTCGACAATCTTCTCGAAGATATTGATGGGTGGAAATTGCGAGGGAATGATGCGATAGAACTTGGCGTTGTGAAGGGATACCTGTGCGGGCTCACTCATGTGCCACGCTCGGCATCAAGATAACGACGCACATCGGCCAGATCCATCACCTTACCCGCACGCATTCTGTCCAGCGCAGACTTGCCAGCAAACATGGGAGTCGCATTGGGCTTCTTTACCCAGGCATCAGCTGCTTCCGAGCTGGGCAGCAGAATATGCAGCGCCTTGTAGATGCCCATAACATAGCTGATGCGTTCCAGCGTATCGGCGGCAAGATTGCCGATACGGTTGCTTTTCCATTTGAAGAAGGTGGAACGGGGTGGCGCGCCCAGCAAAATACGCTCGTCTTCTGCATTCAGTCCCCAGGCATCGCAGATATTGAAGAATGCAGTGAGTGCAGCGGCACCTAGCTGTTCGGGACTGAACCGGGCGGCGGCAACGTCTTGAGGTTTGGCAACCATGTCGCAACTCCATATATGGACTTTGACAAATCATAGTCTATATATGGATTAATGCAAGCAGGCATCCGAAGAAACCGCAGCAAACGAGTTAAAGATGCGTTAACTCGCCGAAAGACGTAGCGGCATCATTGCAAATAGTCAGGAAGGCCCAGGCCGTGGGCCCGAGAATAGTAGCGTCAGGAAACCGCGTTATTTCAGCGATTACCGCGGGACAGCAGCGACATCTGCGCGGAATAGCCAGCCTGCAGCCACTCATCACGGTGATGCGGCGCATGAAGCGTTGCCATTCCGTTACGAGTATTGATAGCGTGATGAGCAGGACGCAAAGTATTAGCGCCTTCGTTCGTTAATTTGCGTAAGTATTCAAGCCAGTTTAAGTCGTGACGCATATTGCCCCCAACGCGTTCTAAACAAGCCCTTGCGGGTACTTATCCGGTTGATCGACATGATGCAAAAGCGCTTGATAGGACAACTGTGAGCCAGGCACGCATCGAACGAACAATCTGGCGGGAGTGTGCGCTGGATCGCGCTTATTCGATGAAATCCAGCTGGTTGTTCAGCTTATTAAGCTGGTTTGACTAAAATCGTCGCACGATGGATGCCGAAACAATCAAAGAGAAGCGCATAGTTGAACGCTACATGTCTGGCGACTTGCCAGCAATGGAAGCGCGCGTGTTCGAAAAATTCTGCCAAGAACATCCGGAGATCGTCGAGCAATTTGCGATTCCCGTTCGGATGAAGGCGAAGCTGTCCGCCAAACATTTTGATGGTACTCACACCAGCGCGTTTACGGCGCTGCCTTCCACCATTGAACGTATTGAAACTCCGCTGCCGCAGCCGATGATAGGCAAGAAGGCCAGTGCGGATGACGACGAGTATGAACAGCCTTCACGCGTTGGCGACTCTCGCGTTGGTCGTATTCTGCTGGGACTACTGGTCATTTCCCTGTTGCTGGTTGGCGTGCTGTTCTGGAAGACCACGCAGCAACAGGATCAGATCAAAACGCTCACAGCAAAAGCCAAAGTGCTGAAGATTCGTGCACCCGGCACCACGCAGACATTGAAATTTGTACCGAGTGAGACTCGCCCCGTCGCTCCGCAATATACGGTCTCGCTCGCCGAAGCCCGACTACTGGATGTGCATCTGGACGTCAGCATGATGCGTTTCAACAGCTTTGCATTGACCATTGATAAGATTGACGAAGCACGTATTGTAATTATTCGTCGCATGGTGGCGGATACCAACAAGGAACTGCGCTTCAGCCTTAATTCGTCCGCCTTCGGCGCAGGCGACTACGAATTCAAGCTAGAAGGTTATAACTACCGCGGCGAGACTTTCGAAGCCGGCTGGCTGATGATTCATATGGAATAGATGTCACTGATCTGATGGACTTTCGTTTCGCTACTTCTGCTGATATCAACCATATCGCGACATTACATGCCAATAGCTGGCGCATTGCCTATGCGGATGCATTATCAGCTGAATATCTGCAACATCATGCGGATCAGGATCGACTTGCATTGTGGACTGGTCGTTTGGTCAGTCCAGCAAATAATCAGCGCGTGATTGTTCTGGAAGAATCCGGTGAGCTGCTTGGTTTTGTCTGTATATTTCTTGCGGCTGATCCAGAACTGGGAAGTTTGATTGATAATCTTCATGTGGTTGCGAAATGCCATCGTCGCAGCTTGGGCACCACGCTGATGAAAGAAGCGAGTCGTGTAATCAGCAACGAATGTGCCGAGCTGCCCGTTCATCTTGGTGTAGTTCAGAGCAACGTACGTGCGCAGCGCTTTTATCAAAAGCTGGGTGGCAAGCAGAAAGACGACTACATATGGAACTCACCCGATGGCGGTAAAGTTCCCTGCTATCTCTATGTCTGGCCCAATGCTGCCGCAATCACCAGCATTATTAATTAGCCGCTATGTCTTCTTGTTATTAATCAACACCACCGCACCCACGATCACTGCCGTGGCGATCCATATATGTGGATCAAGCGGTTCATTGGCGATCCAGTTACCAAGCAGTACAGCAACAACCGGATTGACATAGGCGTAAGTTGAAACCAGCGAAATCGGCGCATGCTTCAGCAACCATATATATGAGCCGAAACCAATCATCGAACCAATCACAATCAGATAGATCAGGCCATATATAGATCGCATGGAAACATCGGCCACATGCCACGTGGGCAATTCGTGCGTCAATAACGACATCAACAACAAACCCACACTACCCATCAGCATCTCCACACCCGTGGTCATGAATGCAGAGGAAGGCAACTCAGCGGATTTACTGTATACCGAGCCGATGGACCAGAACATGCAGGCAAGCAGTAACGCGCCCACACCGTAAAGGTTGAAAGAATCACCACTGATACGATGTGAAGGCGCCACCAGGATATAGATGCCGACAAAACCTATGCACAGCCCGATAATGGCTTTGATGGTTGGCTTATGGCCACGTGGACGAAGCGCTTCTGATAACACCATAAACATCGGCACAGCACCCACAATCAGCGCAGCGATACCCGATGGAATAGTTTGTTCAGCCCATGACACCAATCCATTGCCGCCTACCAGCAACAACACGCCAATAATCGTGCAGGACATCCATTGGCGTGCAGTAGGCAATGGTTCGCCAGCAAGACGCTGCCAGACGATGAGAATGAGACCCGAGATAAAAAAGCGAATGGCGCCATGTATAAATGGCGGTATCGTTTCGATGGCAATGCGCATGCCAAGATAGGTCGAGCCCCATACGAGATATAGCGCCAGCAGGGCGAACCAGATTTTGCTTTTTAAATGGTCATTGCTCATTCAACAAGCATGACATGTGGCGGAGATTCTCACCACCCGGTATTTGTTGTTGACACCATGCCGGGCGAAATCAACGCTCCCGCAAACTCAGCGCTGGCGGAACATTCACAACGCTGCGCGTCACTGCAATACCTGTCAGGCCAACCAGTAACATGCCGCCAAGCAAGCCAATCCACCACACGTTGAAGTCAAAGTGATAGTTGAGATTGAATGCCTGCGTGGCGAGGTGATAACCAACCACGCTCGCGGCCGCCGCGCCAAGCACACC
>DATAHE010000068.1:0-2076 GCA_036263355.1 Steroidobacteraceae bacterium
ATCGTCATGGACGCAGACCGTATTCCAGTATCAACTTCATCACGGCACATGACGGCTTCACGCTGAAAGATCTGGTGAGTTACAACGACCGGCATAACGACCGCAACAACGAAGGCAACAAGGATGGCAGCAGTGACAACCGTTCATGGAACTGCGGTGCCGAAGGCGATACGGACAACAAGGATATTATCGCGCTACGTCAGCGCCAGATGCGCAATATGCTGGCGACCTTGTTGCTATCACAAGGCACGCCAATGCTGCTGGCAGGTGATGAGTTTGCGCGAACACAACATGGCAATAACAATGGCTATTGCCAGGACAATGAACTGAGCTGGGTGGACTGGAAGCTTTGCGAAAGTAATGCCGCACAAGTGGACTATGTGCGTGCACTGACTCACCTGCGCGCTACTTACCCGATTCTGCGTCGCAGTCGTTTTCTGTCTGCGGAACCCAATCCCAATATTGGATTGAAAGAAGTTACGTGGATCAATGTATTTGGCGTTGAGATGTCACAGGAAGACTGGGGACAATCTGGTGCCTGCTTTGGCATGTTGCTGGATGGTCGCGCGCAACCCACCGGCATTCGTCAACGTGGTCGCGATGCGACGTTGTTGATCATATTCAATGCCTATCACGAAGCCATCGATTTCAAGTTGCCGGAATGCACCCATGGCACGATGTGGCTGCTGTTGCTGGATACCAATGATCCAAGCACCTTTATCAAGGATGAGCTGTTCAATAAAACGCCCGCAAAGGAAACCTACTCCGTTACCGCACGTTCATTGATGGTGTTCCGTCTCGACACAGAAGGTTCAGAGACGCACCACGCACCTGCCACTACAGATGCAACTTGAACAGGGAACATTGCCACTCGCGACATATCGTCTGCAGTTCAATCGTGCATTTGGTTTTGCCGACGCGGCTGCCATTGCGCCCTATCTGGCGAAGCTGGGTATCACCCATGTCTATGCCTCTCCTTATCTCATGGCGAGAGCCGGGAGTCAGCATGGCTACGACATCGTTGCACATGATCGACTCAATCCAGAGCTGGGTGACTGGAATTCATTCGTTGCGATGACCGACGCATTCAAGCGTCATGGCTTGAAACAGATCCTCGACTTCGTACCCAATCACATGGGCGTAGGCGGCGCAGATAATCCGCTATGGCTCGATGTGCTTGAATGGGGTGTCGAATCGCGCTATGCACGCTGGTTCGATATCGACTGGGAACCGGATCATCAATATCTGCGTGGCAAGGTACTCATGCCGTTTCTGGGTGATCAATATGGCATTGAACTGGAACGCGGCAAACTGGTGCTGAAGTTTGATGCACAGGCGGGTGAGTTCGCGGTATGGGCCTACGACGTGCACAAGCTGCCAATCTGTCCTTTGCACTACGAAAGCATTCTCGGTGATGACGATCCCAACCTGGAATGGATTGGTGATGACTTCTCAGCTCTGCTTGAATGGCGACCTCAGGTTGCATTGCGTGCTGACGAGCTAAAACAAAAGCTGTCAGCATTGGTGGCGCAGGATGAAAATATCCAGCGCGCAGTGAATGCGAGAGTTGACGCATTGAATGCACACCATCGCGAGAATGATGGGCGCCATGAACTGCACGCGCTTATCCAGAAGCAGCACTGGCGCATTAGCGATTATCGCGTGGCCGGTGATGACATCAACTACCGTCGCTTCTTCAACATCAATGATCTTGCCGGTATTCGCGTGGAGCTGCCCGATGTATTCGAGCATGTTCACCGCTATGTTATCTCGCTGATGAAGGATGGATATATTGATGGCCTGCGCATTGATCATATCGACGGCCTGATCGATCCTGCCGCTTACCTGAAGCGTTTGCGTAATACACAGAGTACTGAAGGCGTTAGTAACCACAGTTATCTGGTGGTGGAAAAAATACTTTCCGGCGACGAACAGCTGCGCAGTGACTGGCCGGTGCATGGCACCACTGGTTATGATTTTTGTAATCTGGTGCTCGGCGCGTTGATTGATCCGCTGGGCGAAATCGCTCTTTCGCAGTGCTATGCCGGATTTACGGGTAGTCACGAACCTTTCAAC
>DATAHE010000069.1:0-6692 GCA_036263355.1 Steroidobacteraceae bacterium
TCTGTTCGCTGCAATGTTGCCTATCAGCAAAACATGGTCCTTCGGCTCGAACATTTGCGTGCTGCGATAATGATTGCTATCTCGATTTAGGTTCAAACGATGCTTACTGTTCTTGTCAGCTACGAACCAACCAATATGACGAATTCGCCAGCGATGGTGTCTTAGCGGTTGCGTCTTGGCGCTCTATTACTGTAAGTGCCGATACATTCAAAATCATTGGTTACTGCCATCAAATAAGTCAGTTCACCTGCGGACAGCGCCAACATGGTGCTATGTTGCTGTTGAAAAACTCAATTGCAAGTTAAATCGCGTAGCTTCATCTCTTGTTTCATGATGACTAGCACACATAACCATGCGGCGCATCACTACTTCGGCAACATTATTCCTCAGTTCATGCCTTAACGATGCTTCGATGTAATTCTTGGCACGGTGTTTTCATGTACTCCATCACGGAACTCAATCTTCATCAGCGTAGTCTGTATCTTAAGTAAGATGTACAGCAATCGATAAAGTTATTGACCGTCGTTGATTTCATTCCACGGATAGGCTCGCAACAAGTTCAATAACAGTTGCGTAAGCAATTGTGAGAACTCCTGTCGGATTCGTCCCTTCTATTGTTTGGGCAAATCACATTGATGGAGAAATCGATATGCAGTCTGATAAAGCAGTAGCCAGCACTGACTCCGGCCGTCAGGCAAAGTTTCTGGAAACACTCGGTGCGTTCAGTCGTCAGCATCGCGCCAAACATTGGGAAGGGACGTTAGCGGATTTCCTTAAAGATGTGCTTCCCGCACAGCCCGCCGCGCTCGCGCGCAGCAGCCATCAATACATATGGGACATGTTGAAGTGGTATGGGCGTGCTTCCACAGATGCCGATGAAAGCAGCAAGCCACGTGAACTCTTTCAGCGCGAGCTTTACGGAATTGATGAGCCACTCGCGCGCATCACAGATTACTTCAAGGCTGCAGCGGCAGGTTCAGATGTCGGCCGACGCTTACTTCTTTTGTTGGGACCTCCTTCTGGTGGCAAGTCAACGATGGCTATTCTTCTGAAGCGTGGTCTTGAAGAATACAGTCGAACCGATGACGGTGCGGTATATGCGATCAAAGGATCGCCTATGCATGAGTCACCCCTCAATTTGGTTCCTGCAAGTTTGCGTGCCGAGTTTCGCAACACATATGGCGTTGAACTCAATGGTGAATTAAGTCCGTGGGCACGTGATCGTCTTGAACGCGAATACGATGGCGACTATCTGCGTATGCCGGTGGAGCGTGTGTTCCTGTCTGAAGCCACCCGCATGGGTATCGGTACCTATGCACCGCATGATCCGACCACCGCTGATATTGCTGACCTTGTTGGTTCTGTTGATCTATCCAAAGTCGCAGAAGTGGGTGACGAAGGCGATCCACGCGCATGGTCATGGTCTGGCGCCGTCTATGCAGCGAGTCGCGGCGTATTGGAGATGATTGAAATCCTGAAGGTGAAACGCGAGTTCCTTTACTTGTTGCTGACACTTACTCAGGAAAAGAACGTAAAAGTCTCACGCTTTCCGCTGATCTATCTCGACGAAACCATCCTGGCGCATACCAACCTTGCTGAGTTCCACAAGTTTCTACAGGAGAAAGAAAACGAGGCGCTGCTCGATCGCATGGTAATTATCAAAGTGCCTTATGCGCTTTCTTATAAAGATGAGTCACGTATCTATCATAAGCTGGTGCAGGGTACCCCTGCGTTCCGCGATGTGCATCTTGATCCACATGTATTGAAGCTCGCCGCTGTGTTTTCAGTGTTGACTCGTTTGCAGAAGCC
Source organism: Steroidobacteraceae bacterium (assembly GCA_036263355.1). Lineage (GTDB taxonomy): Bacteria > Pseudomonadota > Gammaproteobacteria > Steroidobacterales > Steroidobacteraceae > CAILZL01. Next base: position 1,810 of record DATAHE010000069.1, read on the forward strand.
AGAGAAAGAAGGGCTGGATCTTTCCAAGAAGTTGCGTATCTATGCTGGTGAAAGTGTCGAAGGCTTTGCAGAGAACGAAGGTATGCGCTTGCACATGGAAGCGCCGGATGAAGGTTTGTCGGGCGTGAGTCCGCGGTTCATCATCAACGCCATCTCTAATGCCATTACGCGCACTGATGCGAACAGCCTGACCAGTATGGAACTGTTGTTAGCGCTGAAAGATTCTATTGAAAGTGATGCACGCATGGATAGCAAACAAAAGAAACAGTGGATCGATTTTCTGGTACTCGCTCGTAAAGATTTCTACAACCGCTGGGTAAAGGAAGATGTGCATCGCGCATTGTTCGCATCATTCGAAGAAGAAGCACAGCAGTTATTGGAAAAATACCTGGATGAGGTGGAAGCATCACTCGATCATCGTGAAGTGACTGATCCCATCACCAGTGAAACCCGCCCCGCTGATGAGCGATTTCTGCGGCAGGTAGAGGAGAAGATCAAGATATCCGAATCGGGCAAGCATTCATTTCGTCAGGAGGTGGTGCGCAAGGCCATGGTGGCGTTCAAGAACGGTGAGAAGTTCACGCTTGACAGTCATGCACGCATGCATGAAGCCATTGAGCAGTACCTGTTCGAAGAACGTCGCGATGTACTGCGTCTGGTGACATCGAACGCACGACCTGATGATGAAGCACGCAAGAAGGTTTCTGCGGTATCGGAACGATTGGTTAGTGAGTATGGATACGATGATCATTCTGCCAAAGAGGCATTGAACTACGTAACGACATTGCTGGCGCAAGAGTAAAACATGCATCAAATCTGCTGCACTCACAATTTTGTGTTCATACGGGGCTCGGAGTCCTCACGTACTAATGTGTACGCTGCGGCTCCTGCGCTCCGGTTGAACTCAAACTTGCGTCGTTCGCGACGATTTGAATGCAGTTTTATTTTCTCTTTGGTGCCTGGAGGATCGGGTGAGTGATTTCAGTTCATCGTTAAAGAATGCCAGCATTAACGGCTGGTACGAATTGTTCTCACGAGGCGCACGCGACTGGTTGCGCCATAACGATAAAGTCCGCGATGCGGTAAGGCAGCAGTTGCCCGACATCATTGCTGGTGCTGACGTACTAGGTAGTGGATCTCGCACCGTCAAGGTTCCAGTCAAAATGCTGGAGCACTATCACTTCAAGTTGAATCAACCACAACAGCAGCAAGGTGTGGGGCAGGGTCAAGCTAAAGCCGGTGATGTATTGCAACAGGGTTCACCTCAAGGCAGCGGCAAGGACAAAGGGAAGGGCTCGAACGAAGGCGGTGGTATTGAATTCATGCTCGAATTCAAAGTCGATGACATCGTTGACTGGTTATGGGAAGAAATGCAGTTGCCGAATTTGAAAGCGCGCGTTGGCAAAGCTGAAGAAACCGACTGGATGCGTGAGGGCTGGGACAAAAAAGGTGCTCGCTCGCGACTTGATCGCCGCCGCTCTCTGCGTGAAGCAGTGAAGCGACGTGCAGTACAACCTGGCGGACCTAATTTTTCTGATGATGACTTGCGTTTCCGTCAGCTGAATCAGCGCGAGCAGCCGTCCATTCAAGCAGTTGTATTCTTGTTGATGGATGTTTCCGGCAGCATGACTGATGCGGATCGCAAGCTTGCCAAAACGTTTTTCTTTTGGGCTATTCAAGGATTGAAGCGGCAGTATCGTCATCTCGATACGGTCTTTGTCGCACACACTACCGAAGCGTTTGAGTTCGACGAAGAGAAGTTCTTTCAGGTCTCTGGCACTGGTGGCACCGTGACATCGACTGGACTCAACAAGGTGCAGGAAATTATCAACGAGCGTTATAGCCCGTCGCGCTACAACATCTATCTGTTCTATGCATCAGATGGGGATAACTATCCTGAAGATCGTGGCATTGCCTCCGATGCACTGAAGGAGATTGCATCCGTTGCTAGTTATAGTGGTTACATCGAAGTGGCCTCAAGCACGCCACAACACCTGAACACTGAAGTTGGTCAGTTGTTCCGCTCCATCGCCTCAAGCGGTAAAGATGCCGGAAGCTTTGCTATCACGAAGATGGAAGACATTTGGGAGGCGGTACGGCACTTCTTCAAGCATCAGGCTGCGGAGACGTAGGGCGTCATGAATATGAATACCAACACCGATTGGCGTCACTATCTTCCTAAGGTTGAATTACTGGCCAACTCATTGGGACTCAGTTTCAATCCGGTTGACTTCGAAGCCGTGCCGCAAAGCTTCATGATGGAAATTTCTGTCTATGGATTACCCGTGCGCATGCCGCACTGGTCGTTTGGTGTGCGTTATATTTATCAATTGATTCAACATCGCATGGGCAACTCTCGATTGTTCGAAGTCGTGTTTCCGGGTAATCCGGGTCATGCCTACCTGGCACAGAACAACAGTGTGGCGGAGAACGTATTGGTCACAGCGCATGTACTGGGTCATGCGGATTTCTCGAGAAATAATATGTTGTTCAAACGTGCACAGGAGCAAGTCAGTGAACACATCGTTGAACACGCGGCCAATCACGCGCGTCAAATTTCGCTGGCGATCGAAGAGTATGGATTGCAGCGTGTTGAAGCAGTACTCGACGCTGCACTGTCTTTGGAACAGCATATTGATTGCAATCATGGTGTGCGTCGCCCGCGTTACCCTGAATATGAACAGCCAAAGTCGCTGCCACGGGATGATGAGTTTGGAAAGCGCTTTGCCGCTCTGACGCCATTAAACGAAATGGACAACCAGGGCCAGATGCATCGCAAACGCGCCGCTGTTCCACCGCATCCAGAAAAAGACCTGCTCTGGTTTATAGCGCAATATGCGCCGGAACTGGAAGGCTGGGAGCGCGACATTTTTCTCGCCGTGCGCGAAGAGTCGTTCTATTTTTATCCTGTGTTTGCCACACAGATCATGAACGAAGGCTGGGCATCTTACTGGCACGCACGATTGTTACGTGAGGCAGATTTCCTGCCGCAAGGAGCTTATCTGGATGCTATCAAGTGCCACTCCGACGTGGTGAAGCCTTACGCTCCAGAGCAACACATTGCCTTACAAATCAATCCGTACCATCTCGGATTCACCATGTGGGAAAAGATCATTGAACGCGATGGTATTGAAGCTGCACGAGATATCATGAGGCAGGACGATGATTTCAGTTTCGTCCGTAATTATCTTGACGAAAGTCTGGCAGATGAACTGCAGTTGTTCAAATTCAACGCGCAGTCAGATGGCAAGATCGAAGTGGTCCACTCCAAGCTGGCAGATCTTCACGAAGCGATGCTCGCTCCGAAATATAATTTCGGCGCGCCTTCTATTGCTGCCTCGCACGTGCATGTTGATGGTTCGCTGGATTTGCTTCATGACTACAAATCTGATGGCCGTGGCCTTGATCCTGAACGCGCCAACAAGGTACTCGAGTATATCTATCGCGTTTGGCGCCGACCCATCGTATTGCACACCATTGATCATGATGGTGCGCCGCTGGAACTGAAGAAACATCACTAAGGCTCTGTTGCGTGCGGCTGTATGAATGCGTAACGTATGCGCATGAATAACGTCGTTACTGAACAACCATTCGCTAGTCGCGTCATCGCCATTCCTGAGTCTCGTGAACTCGATGTATTCTCTGGCTTGCTAGAACGCCGTGGTGCGAGTGTGTTGCGTTGTCCTTTAATCGCTATCAAGGACGTGCCCGATCCAGAACCGGTGCTTGAATGGATTGAAAGGTTCAATACCGGAGCGTGTGATGATCTTGTTCTGCTAACCGGCGAAGGATTGCGTCGGTTACTTTCATGTATCGATCAACATCAACCCATATTGCGCACTCCATTTATTGAACGACTTGCTTTAGTAAGAAAGATCACGCGTGGTCCCAAGCCCGCTCGTGTGTTGCGTGAGCTGGGTTTAAAGCCAGATGTGATGGCAACAGCGCCCACAACGCAGGGCGTTATTGAGTCGCTAGCGCACTTGGATTTGAAGAGCCATACGGTAGGGGTGCAGCTTTATGGCGGTGTTCCGAATCCTGCGCTTATTGATTTTCTGCATGGCGCAGGTGCACATACGTCGATTGTTTCGCCCTATATTTATGCCGATGCGATTGACAATGCGCAGGTGCATGAGCTGTTAAAGAAAATGACACATGGGAACGTGGATATCATCGCTTTCACTAGCATGGCGCAAGTAGAACGTCTGTTCTCTGTTGGATCTCCTGAAGAATTGCGCAATGCCTTCGCCAATGTTCAGGTCGCGGCAGTGGGTCCTGTGGTACGGGATGCGTTGTTACGGCACGATGTGCAAATCCAGTGCATGCCAGAAGACTCCTATTTCATGAAGCCGCTGACCAATGCAATGATGGAAGCGTTTGGGAAAGTAATTGATTAAGTCGAAATGAACTCCTCGCCTATTGAAGGAACGGGATCGGGGTGAGGAGTATTGTGAAGATAAACTATTTCTTCTCAGCTCCCACTAATGCCGCAGCGGTCCATAACAGTGGCGCTTGACCGTGCAGATCACCAATCGCTCGTGGACGATCAAGATAATGTTGCAAGTCGTTCTTCGCGCCCGTACCGACGCAAACATCACTGATCAATCCTTCTGAATTCACTTTAGCGGCCAAAGCGAGCCAAGCCTTGCGGGCTGCAGGTCCATATTTCTTCGCCGGTAACCATTCCTGTTGCACACCCGTTACGAAAGCAAATGCGAACATGGCGGAGCCGGACGTTTCTTCCCATGATTCTTCGTGATCAACCAGCTGTCGCCACAGCCCTGACATTGCTTGGTACTTTAGTAAGGAAGCCATCATCTTTCGATAGCTACTCAGGATGTAATTGCGCCGTGGGTGATGCGTTGGCATGACACGCAATAGCT
>DATAHE010000070.1:0-9669 GCA_036263355.1 Steroidobacteraceae bacterium
AGTCATTAGTATTGCGCGCAAGGCTAGCGCGGCCATCATGAGTGTATATGCGCAAGACTTTACCGTTAATCACAAATCAGACAATTCGCCGCTGACGCAGGCGGACAGGGCCGCGCACACGTTGATTACGAATGAGTTGCACAAGTTAACACCGGATATCCCGGTACTGTCGGAAGAGTCACCACCAGAATGTCATGACTATGCGGTACGACGACAATGGACGCAGTTCTGGCTGGTCGATCCACTGGATGGCACCAAGGAGTTTATTCAGCGCAATGGTGAATTCACGGTGAATATTGCGCTGATCCAACAGCACCAGCCGGTGCTGGGTGTAATTGCCATTCCGGCAACTGATGTTATCTACAGCGGTGCGATTGGCCTTGGAGCGCAGCGCATTTCCGGTGATCAAGATGCGGTGCGGATTACCACTCGCAAAGCCGTATCGATACCCGTCATTGTGGGCAGTCGTTCGCATGGTGGCGATTCGCTCAATCTATTTTTGAATCGACTGGGCCAACACGAGCTGTCGTCAGTCGGCAGTGCGTTGAAATTCTGTCGCGTGGCCGAGGGCAGCGCAGACTGCTATCCGCGCTTGGGCCCAACTTCAGAGTGGGACACCGGCGCTGGCCAGGCGATTGTCGAGGCCGCAGGCGGCGCGGTATTTGAATTGTCGGGCGAAACCTTAAGTTACAACCGCCGCCAGTCATTACTTAATCCACACTTCATTGCCGTGGGCGACAGAGAATTTGCATGGCGACACCTGATTGGTTAATGATGCAGCCATGCTGAGTATTCCCGTCATTCTTGGTGTGCTGGTAGCTGTATTCCTGCTGTGGTTCTGGCAGGACAGTCTTGGCACGCGAGAGCGCGCGAACTTTGCGGCCCAATCGGCCTGTGAGCGTGCCCATGTTCAGTTTCTGGATGGCACTGTTGCTTTTGCCCGCTTGATGCTGGCCCGCAACGAGTACGGCAAACTGGCCATCCGCCGCACCTATGTCTTCGACTACACCGTAAGCACCATAGATCGCCATCAGGGATTTGTGGTGTTGCTGGGTCATCGGGTCGAAGCGATTGGTTTTGATGATGATGGCAGCCGCGATTCGCGCACGTGGATTCATCCACGCGAAGTGGAGAAGCCCACGTCGCACGATGACAAGGTGTTGGACCTGAATGAGTTACGCAAGCGTCGCCGCAGTATTGCGCCGCCGGAAAAGAAGTCCAACGACAGTTGGCATTGATGCGATTGCTGACCCACCTTATCGCACTATCCCCACAATTTCGTTAGAGTACGCGCCATCGCAATGCCAGCTTAGTTCATGAGCGAATCAGACGACAAAAAAATTGAAACCCAGACATTCAAACGTCTGGAACGCCTGCGGGAATTGCGTATCGAACACCGTGATCTGGACGATGTCATCAATCGCTTGCAGATGGACTTGTATGTCAATGAAGTGCAATTGCGTCGCCTGAAAAAACGCAAACTGATGTTAAAAGATCAAATCGCCTTGCTTGAGAGCGAATTGATTCCCGACCTGAACGCCTGATCTACGCTCATGTCGCTGCTCGACAAAATCATGTCCCAGCTCGAGCTTCTCACCCATCCGCTTGTTCTGCTGCAATTGCTGATACTGCTGATCGTTGTGCTATGCGCGATTGCTTTAGGTCGCGTTCTGCGAAGGTCGGCAGGCGCAAAACAGATTGCAGTGACTTCGGGCGCTTCAAATCGTTTCCTCGAAGCACTAGTCATCACCAGTCCGCATGCTATCTCGCTGATATTGACAGCGGCGTGCGCAGGCGTGATGCATGCGCTGCATTACCAGCCTGATTTGCTCGACACCGCCATTTCATTAATTGCACTGCTGTTGCTAGTGCGAGTGATCGTTTACGTCTTCCGTATTTCTGTCGGCAATCGTGCACCGATCAAAGGCTGGGGCAATACCATCAGTTTAATCATCTGGACGGTATTGGCGTTGCATGTGCTCGGATGGTTTGATCCTGTTGTCCTTGCACTGGATCGCATCGGCATACAGGTCGGTACTTCGCGCATTTCAGTATGGTCGGTAGTGAAGCTGCTGTTCACGGTGGGCCTGTTTGTTCTAGCCGCAGTCTGGGTTGCACGCTGGATTGAACGACGCTTGATGACGATGAGTGCAGTCGGCATCAACATGCGCATTGGTCTCGCGAAATTCATACAAGCGGGATTGATCGGCATCTCGGTATTGGTCGGACTGAATGCTGCTGGGCTTGATCTGACGACGTTGAATGTACTTACCGGCGCCATTGGTATTGGTCTGGGATTTGGCTTGCAAAGCATCGCGGCAAATTTCGTCAGCGGCTTTGTGTTGTTGATGGATCGCTCCATCAAGCCCGGCGATGTCATCAGTTTCAGCGGCACCAGTGGCACCACCACTGAAGCGTTTGGCTGGGTGCAGGAACTGCGTGGCCGTTATGTAGTAGTGCGTGATCGCGATGGCATCGAAACATTGGTACCCAATCAGCATCTCATCACCAATCCAGTGATCAACTGGAGTTACACCGATCCGCGTATTCGCCTGCGTTTGCCGGTACGCGTGAGTTACGACAGCGATCCCGAATTGGCTTTATCGTTGATGGCCGAAGCGACACGCAATCATCCTCGCATTCTTCAGGAGCCATTGCCGGTATCACGTATGATGGCCTTTGGTGATTATGGTTTTGAACTGGAGCTGCGCTTCTGGATCACTGATCCGCAGGAAGGCATGTTCAATGTGCGCTCCGATGTGAATCGCACCATCTGGAGATTGTTCAAGGAAAATGGTGTGGTCATTCCTGTGCCACAACATGAAGTGAAGGTGAAGTCGCCCTCGCGAAATGTTATTGAAGAGTGATGCGATTGTCCGTCGTATAATCGTTCACAATGCGCTTTCGTTACTCCACTCTCTATACACAAGAACCATTAATTCTTCCGCACAGACTCCGAAAAAAGCCTCGTGTTTTTATGGTCCTTTTCGGAGATCATCCATATTGTCATTTCTCGACAATACTTAACTGCTACTTTCCTACTGAACAAAAATGGACATTGAAACACTTGCATCCATCGGCGTGCCCGAAACCGCACTAACGTTTCGTGCGATTCGCAGCAGTGGGCCCGGCGGACAGAACGTCAACAAAGTTTCCACTGCAATCCAGTTGCAATGCGATCTCAATCAATGCTGGTTGAACGACGAGAGTAAATCACGTCTGCGCACGCTGGCGGGACGTCGTGTATCCAGTGATGATGTCATCACCATTGTTGCGCAACGCTTGCGCACGCAGGAGCAGAACAAGCGCGATGCAATGGAACGACTGCATGAGCTGGTGTCGCAAGCATTGATCGTTCCAAAAATGCGACGTGCTACCAAGCCCAGCAAATCCAGCAAGCGCAAACGAGTAGATGCAAAAGTTCAGCATGGCAAGACCAAGCAATTACGTGGACGGGTGACGTCACATGATTAAGTGTTTCGTCGGCGCGATTAACTAGTGAGTTATTTTCTTGATGGCTGCTTCGGTCGTTGCCAGTCCGGACATCGCTTCAGTCATCATCTGATTGTCACCTTCATCAAGTGCGCCGCTATCACTGAGCTTCTTGAGGTGCACAATACTGTCTTCGTACCAGGCTTTAGCTTGTTGCCAGTTTTCCAATTGTGTGGCTGCACCTGGTGCCGGAATCACCGCGCGTCGTGAATATAGCGATGCCAGTATGGTTTCAAACTGCGCCAGAAAATAACTGGTTCTGACCGGATCGCTGTGCGGGTCCACTTGCTTCAATGTTTCCACGTTCCTGAGTAAAATCGGACGCGCTTCTTCATCGCGTTTTAATCCCACTAGTACCTTGGCTAAGACAAAATTGGCCATGACATTTGCCAGGTGTGCTTGCGCGTCAGAATTATCCGCGGCGGCTGCAGCAAAAGCCGGTTGCGCCAGCCGGATAAGCCGTAAAGCTTCTTCATAGTCCCGATGCTCACACAAGGTATTGGCTATGGTGAATCGCGTTGTGGCCAGAAAATATTGATAGCGTGCGTTGCCTGCATTCAATCGCACTATGGTTTCATCAATCTTCTCGCCGCTTCGATACCAGGACATTGCTTTCTGGAAACCCTCTCCTGAAGGATCGGCTCGATACACAAGGCTGGCAGCAACGGTATAGGCGCCCGCAAGACTTCTAAGCAGTAATGTGTTGTCGGGGTGCGCGGCTCTTAGCGTTTCCCCCAATGTGATTGCCTTGCCTGCATACACTTCGCCGCTCTCTGGTTGATTGGTGTAGTCAAGTATTTCTGTCATCGTCTTGTATGCTGAAACAAGCCCAGTGCCCACTTCAATATCATCGTCATCTATTTTCCAGAGCGACTCCAGCAGCGAGACACCTTGTTGTGCATCGGCAAGCGCCACTTTGAATTCACCACTGAACAACCGTAGTCTTGCCCGATCGGTTAATGCGATTCCCATGAACTTGATGGCGCGATGACGGCTGGCGTCCGCTGCAACAACAGGTTGAAGCAATTCAATCGCGCGGCCATAACTTTGTTGCGCACCTTTGGGATCGCCGGTGTTGGCGCCGCCAACATTACCCTGAATATCACCCACTTTCTTGAAGGCAATCGCAAGCTCTTCCTGCAGACCGCGATCAGAGCCGGTCTCCTTTGCCAGCGTATTCAAATATTCCAGCGATGTTTTGACCAGCAAGTCACGGGCCTTGGTTGCACCTTGTAAATCCTTGATCTGATCATGGAAGTCGAATAGCAGCGTGTTGGCGAGATGACGCACGCCATCGAAGTGACGCTGGGCAATCTGCCGTTGTTGTTCTGCCATCTCTGCCTGATGCAAGGAAATCGCGATACCAGTTACCAGTGAGATGATGACCAGTACACCGGCTGCAATTTCGATCTTGTGGCGGCGAATGAATTTTCCGGTGCGATAACGAAGTGCATTACCGCGCGCATGAACAGGCTGGCCATCAAGATAATTACGCAGGTCATTAGCAAGTTGTTCGACGCTGCTGTATCGATGTTGCGGCTCTTTGCGCAACGCCATCATCAGGATATTGTCGAGATCTCCTTTAAGTTCTCGCTGCACACGTGGTTCGTCAGCACGAACCGAGCTGGGCCGTTCAACTGCGGTATCACTCAATATCACGGCAATTCTTTGTGAATCGGTGGTGCGATCACCGTAAGGGCTTTTGCCTGTCAACAAACGAAACAGCATGATGCCCAGTGAATACACATCGCTGGCTGTGGTAATCGTGCCGCCACTCACTTGTTCAGGGCTGGCGTAATCGAGGGTCATCATTCGCAATGAAGTAACGGTTTCACGATTATCGATGTCACTCGTGACGGTGTCAGGTTCCAGCAATTTTGCAATACCGAAATCCAGTAGCTTCACGGTGCCATCACCAGTGACCAGGACATTGCTGGGTTTTAAATCGCGATGCACGATCAGGCGTTGATGTGCGTAACTTACTGCCGCACAAACCTGCAGGAACAATTGTACCCGGTCACGCACACTCAGCTTGTGCGCGGCGCAGTAAGAATCAATTGGCTCTCCGGATACCAGTTCCATGACAACGTAAGGAACACCACTGTCAGTCGTGCCACCATCAAACAGGCGTGCAATGTTGTGATGATCGAGCCCGGCGAGAATTTGCCGTTCGGTACGGAAACGTTGTGCGATCACGGTGTTGCGTACATCGGCGCGCATCAGTTTGACTGCCACCTCGGCCTGATATTGATCATCATCGCGAATGGCTTTGTACACATCACCCATACCGCCCGTGCCCAGCACGCCCACGATGCGATAGGCTCCGATTCGTTCACCAAGATGATTTTTCAATTCAGGCATTAACGCGTCAGAGGTTGCTGCTTCATGCAGGGCTTCTTGTCGTGCGGAGTCGAGCGAACCCGTATCCATGAAAAGACCTGGTTGCTCGTGAGCAGCCAGTAGTGACTGCAATTCAATGCGTAGTGACTCATCGTCTTTACAGACTTTCAGAACGTAGTCTGCGCGCTCTGAAGCGGGCAGGTTTACCGCGATATCAAAGATCTCTTTAACTTGTTTCCAGCGCTCAGGAGTCATGATGGCTTGAATGCATCTCGTCTTGAAGTGACGGTTGTGATTGTGCGGACTGGCAAAGCCAGTGGCCCGAAGTATACCCAAGGAGAGCTGTGTCTGCGACCAGCCGATTTAATAATCGATTTGCGTGTAGTGCAACGATGTGTGGCAACTATAAGTTCATTGACGACGCGTGATGCCGCATGCACAAGTGCCATTCGACAAGTTCTGGAAGATCACGCTGCTCGATGCACTAGCAGGTGTGGCGGATATCGGTATTGCCAGTTGTGCGCCGTGAAACCGCTGATGAATCAATAAATGCAGTGACTGGCGAGTAACTAGTTCTTTTCTGGAAACTGCCGCCAGTCACGACTCACTATCAATCGTGCGCCACGACCATAAGTCCAGTATGACCACGCCCATTGAATCAGCACGATGATGCGATTACGGAAACCAGTTAGTCGATAGATATGCAATAACAACCAGAACCACCACGCGAAATGTCGACTTAAGTGAAAGCGACCGGCTTCATATAGCGCGCGGCCGCGACCAATGGCGGCAAACTGTCCCAGGTACTTATAGTGGAAGGGTTGACGAGCTCGCTCTTGCAAGTCATCAATGATTGCCTTGCCAACATAAATACCTTGTTGCATGGCTACGTCTGCCGTACCGGGTAAAGGCCGATTCGTTTTCGTATCCATACAACATGACATGTCACCCAGAACAAAAACTTGGTTATCATCTTTCAACGTTAGCTGATCGGTGACCACAACCCGTCCCGCGCGATCTGTTTCCACATTCAGTGACGCAGCAATTGTCGACGCATGCACGCCAGCCGCCCATAGAGTCGTACCGGCCTGCAATGTTTCTCCGCCGACGCGCAGTGTGTTCTCGCTAATATCCGTAACACGTGCATTCACCCACACCTGTGCACCCAGCGATTCAAGATTTCGTACCGCGATTGCTGATATCTTTTCCGAGAACGCGGGAAGAATACGTGGACCCGCTTCAATCAGAATGATGCGAGCGAGTCGTGGATCAATACGGCGAAAGTCGCGAGCCAGCGTGTAGCGACTCATCTCACCCAACGCACCAGCTAGCTCTACGCCTGTAGGGCCACCGCCAATGACGACGAAGGTCAGTTGCGTGCGTTGTTGTGCGGCATCGGTTGAGTTCTCAGCCGCTTCAAATGCTTTCAGAATGCGGGCACGAATTTCGGTAGCTTGAGGCAATGTCTTCAGACCAGGTGCATACGCTTCCCATTCATCGTGACCGAAATACGCATGCGTTGCGCCACATGCTATCAATAGATAATCATAATGAATCGGTCCGACACTGGACTCAACAATGCGCTCTTGTAACTTGATCTCTTTGGCTTCGGCCATCAACACGCGAATGTTGCGTGCGCTGGAAAGAATGCCGCGTATGGGTGCGGCAATTTCAGCAGGACTGAGTGCCGCAGTCGCGACCTGATACAACAACGGTTGAAAGACGTGATGATTCTCGCGATCCAGCAAGGTAACGGAGATGCCATCCTGATTAGCCAACTGCTTCGCAGCGTTAAGACCAGCGAAACCTGCGCCAACAATGACTACGTGCTTCATGGTGTTAGACCGGCATATCGAATAACAGGAAATCAGTTCCCTGCTGTGCGTGCATGGCAAGGTGTTGTTCGTTGCTGATCGCAGCGCCGTCACCAGCACTCAATGTTTCACCCAACACAGTGACAGAACCCTTGATGACTTGAATCCATATATTGCGCGGGCCGTGTGTGCGATGCTCAATATCTACAGCAGACTGTGCGCGTCCTAAATAAATATCCGCATCCTGATTAATGCCGATGGAATCATCACGCCCTTGTTTGGATGCCAGCAACGCAAAAGCATTGTTCGTAAACTTCGATTCAAAATTCATTTGCCCGTACGAAGGTTCATAGCCGCGCTTGTCGGGAAAAATCCAGATCTGCAAAAAATGCGTTTTCAATTCCTTTGACTGGTTGTATTCAGAGTGACGCACCCCGGTGCCCGCACTCATGCGTTGAATCTCGCCCGGTTTGATGATGGTTTTATTTCCCATCGAATCCTGATGCTCCAGTGCGCCTTCGATGACGTAGGAAACAATTTCCATATCCTGATGACCGTGCGTGCCAAAGCCCGTGCCCGGTTCAATCTGGTCCTCGTTAATCACGCGCAACACACCAAAGCCCATGAAGTCGGGATCATGGTATTCGGCAAATGAAAACGTATGTCGCGAATGCAGCCAACCATGATCGGCTTTGCCGCGCTCGTCGGATTTACGAATCTGAATCATGATGGACTCTCACAATGAATGACTATTCCGCATCAGGCGCCACAAACTCGCCGGGCTTCTGCGATCCTCCGCCAAAGAAAAACTTTTCCATCTCGGTTACCAGAAACTTGCGGGCCTTGGGTTCAATCGGTGACAGTCGATACTCATTGATCAACATGGTCTGATGTTGCACCCAGCGGTTCCATGCTTCTTTGGACACTTCGTTATAGATGCGTTGCCCCAGCTCACCGGGATACGGCAAGTAGGCCAATCCCTCGGCTTCGCGTTTCAATAAGACACATTGGACCATTCGTGCCATAGGCTGACTACTCGTTGTAAATCTTCAGATGATTAAAAATATCCAGCACTGGTTTCGCAAGGCCAATGCGGGCGGGCTGATGTGGATGGTACCAGCAATAGCCGGTTTCATCTGCTACATGGGGATGTGGTGTGATCTTATCAACCCAATAAGGATGCAGTTGCAGATCGAAGTGCGTGAATGAGTGATTAATCACTGGCAATGGCGTTGGTGATGAAATCGTCGCGGCACGTGTCTGAATAAACTCGCGACAACTGGCTTCGTCGTCAAACTGCGGGCACACCCACAATCCACCCCAGATGCCCGCAGGTGGTCGTTGTTGCAGCAGCACCGCTTGCTTCTCATCCGTGATCACCGCGACATAGGCAATGCGAGTGGGGCGTTCACGTTTCGCCTTGCGTGTGGGTAATGTCGATTGCAAGCCCTGTGCGTTGGCGATGCAAGATGCACTTAATGGGCAAGCATTACAGGCGGGTTTGTTGCGTGTGCATACTAACGCGCCCAGATCCATGATGGCTTGTGTGTAGTCAGCCACTCTTTCAGTTGGTGTGCATTGTTCGGCATACGTCCATAGTTGTGCTTCCACTTTCTTTTCACCCGGATAGCCATGCACACCAAAATATCGTGTGAGTACGCGTTTGACATTGCCATCGAGAATCGCATGCGGTAGTTCATAGGCTTGCGACAGAATGGCTGCGGCGGTAGAACGGCCAACGCCGGGTAACGCTTGCACTTCATCCAGTGTTGTCGGCATTACACCGTTGTATTGTTCTGCTAGCTGTTGAGCAGCACGATGCAGATTGCGCGCACGTGCGTAGTAACCGAGCCCCGTCCATAGATGCAGCACTTCATCCAGAGACGCTTTTGCCAATGCATGCACATCGGGGAAGCGTTGCATGAAACGTTCATAGTAAGGAATAACGGTGGTCACTTGCGTCTGTTGCAGCATGATCTCCGAAATCCAGACGCGATAAGCATCGCGGCCCTGCCAGGGAAGA
>DATAHE010000071.1:0-10096 GCA_036263355.1 Steroidobacteraceae bacterium
GGTTGCGGCTGGCATCGTTGGCGCTGCCGGGTTTGTAGCGGTGATATTATGGTGGCTGTCACGTCATCACCGATGATTCAGGTCTAAGCTATAACAAAAGCTACAGTACATTCAAAACGAATAACGAAACACAGACCATGAGCGTATCCAGTTACAAATTGAAGCGGCTTGCTGATAACCGCGACATCGCGTTGACACCCCGTATGGTGATCGGCCGTCTGGAAGAATGCGAGTTACAACTGACGGCCAGTGGTTCATCACGACGTCATGCAGTGCTAACATTGGAAGGCGATGACCTGTGGCTTGAGGATCTTAAGTCCGCGAATGGCACGTTTATCAATGAACAAAAACTGGAAGGCAAGGCAAAGCTGAATGCCGGTGATCGCTTCCGCATTGATGTGGAAGAGTTTTTAGTTGAGGCGCCATTGGAAGCAGCGGCCACGGTGATGAAGAAGTTTGAACCGGCTGCGCTGCCGCCAGAAGCAAAACCAGAGCCGAAGAAAGAATCAGCCATACTCAAAACAGATGCGGTGCAAGTGGTCGAAAATAGCAACCCCGCAGCGAACCTGCCCGGCGCATGGGCCAGTGGTGACAATGCAGGCAATGATGGTGAAGGCCGCACAGCATTCATTGCACGCAAAGATCTGCAAGGGGAACTGGAATCGCTGGGTGGCGCACAGTTGATGCAGATGAAGGTCGAGGTACCGACGCTGGTAGTCCAGAACGGCATTCACGCTGGCATGCGCTTCGAGATGCATCCGGAGCAAACCAGTCGCGCCGAATGGAGCATCGGCAGTGATCCAGGTCGATCAGTGTTGTTAACCGATAGCGGTGTGTCAGCACTGCATGCGGTCATTGCGGTTGAAGGTTCCCGCTGGAAGCTGGTCGACAAGATGTCTGCCAATGGCACCTTTGTGAATGGCCGAAGTGCACCTTCGATCTATCTGACACCGGGAGATCAAATCGCATTTGGCCCGGTAAAATGTGCGTTCCTCGCGCCGTTTATTCAGCAGGCTGAAATGCCACAGATAGAAGTGATGAACGATGCAGGCAGCGGCAAGAATCGCAATTTGATTATCGCGGCGGTGTCGTTTGGCGTGACGTTGTTGTTGCTGGGATTGTATTTGATCTTCGGGAGATAATTTTCGCAGTGGCCTTACGAATTTTTTTCTCGTGAGGAAGATGATAAGGCCACTTTCAACTCAAGTTTTCAACATCGGTTACAGCATCGGAAAGAAACTGTATCAGGCATAGGGTTGTTGTATCAGTCGCGGTGTCTTCATGAAACTTGGCGTTATTCGTAACTATGCGTTGTCGTTACCCGAAACGACAGAAGAGCCACATCATCAGTTCAGTTCATATCGGGTCCGCAAAAAGATTTTTGTCACGATTCCACCGGAAGAAGATCGAATTCATGCATTCGTAACAGAGCATTGCCGTGAACAGGCATTGGCGCTGTACGCCGACTTCGTCGAGAAACTTCATTGGGGTGGCAAAGTTGTCGGAATAAAAATAATTCTTCAGCGAGCGAATGCGTCCGCTGTTAAAGATCTTGTCCTTGAGGCCTGGAAGCACAAGGCACCGAAGGCGTTGCTTGCTGGCCTGAAAACTGTCAAATAAACATATCCAAGCTGCTGAGCAAGCGATCAATATGCCTTGCGCCACGCCCTCGGCTTCTCAAGCGGAATCACTTTCGATAGCGTATCAGTCAACATGCGTCGATGATCCACATCTAGTAACGGATTGACTGCGTCAAGCAGCGCTTGCAGTTCGTCGCTTTGATTGCAGTAGCGTGCTAACGCCGCATTGTTCAGCACGGCGTCAAAATATTTGTCCCATTCCGCATCACTCCATTCGCGTGCAGGATGAACACTGGTAATGTGAGTCGAACGAATCTTCCATACAGCAGCATTGGCGGACCATGTGAGCGCCGGCTCAACCTGTAAGGCATCGTTGACATCACGCATGACAATAGTGAAGCCGATATGCTCACCCAGTTTGTCGTAGCCGTCGTAGAAGCGACCGTTCGTATAAACGGGATTCTCAGTCACCACAAAATCGCCAAGGCGAATTACCTTGTTGTCGAACACCTTGAATACCACATCGCCGCCACAGCGACGAACCGAATTAGCGTTACATGACGAATGTACAAACAGGTATGGATCGCGCCAGCTGATCTGCTTCCGTAACAGTGTGGCGGCATTGCCGTTTGTCATCCCAGTGACAGTGGTGTTAACCAGTTGCGCGATGGGTCCGTTATGAACCGCAATGCTTGCTTCCAGGCCACTCTCTTCCTCCACGGTGTGCAATGTGGCGGTGACCTTGACCGGTGTGTCCATGAGTTCGATATCGGCGTGCGCGGATATAGCAGCGAATGAGATCAAAAGAAAACAGGAACCGGTCAGCCATAATTTGCGTATCATGGATTCTCCTGACAACATAGGTACGACGTGATGTGGATGTTGTGCCGATTGTAGATTTGGCACAAGTGAATTAAAACAGTTGTCATCCACATTGATTCTTAAAAGCGAAATAACGGCAGATTACGTTGCAGCATGTTGAACAAACGCGCACTGGTAGTCGATGATTCCCGCTCGGCCAGAGTGGTGCTGACACGTGCGCTGGAGTCGCTGGGCCTGATTGTGGACGCAGTGGAGTCCGCCGAGCTGGCGCTGGATTACCTGCAGTCTGATCGCGTTGATACCAAGCCCGATGTCATCTTCATGGATTACTTGCTCACTGGTATGGATGGCATCGCTGCGGTGCGCATTATTAAAGCCAATCCGCGCACTGCGAATATTCCCGTGTTCATGTATACCTCGCAGAACGAAGATTCATTCGTTCATTCCGCGCGTCTGGCCGGTGCAATGGGCATCTTGCCCAAGACATTTAAGCCACACGATGTTGCCAATGTATTGCAACAGGCACGCTTTGCTGCGGGTAGTGCGGCGATACCTTCACAGGTTCCATCCACAACGCAATTCACTCGTTCGCAGCAAATTGCAGTGGTTATACTAGGTGCCGCAATGTTGTTTTGCGTTCTCGCGCTGATGTATTCCAATCATCACTTGCAACAACAACTCGCGCAATCACAACATAAAAGTAGCGCAAGTAGCGCTTCCAGCGCGCCTTCCACCATGACATTGCGATCTGTCACCACCAGTGATCCTGCTGCTGGCCGTGTGGTATCACAAGATAGCGAGACCGTACCTTACGGCGAAGTGCCGCTGGCAGGTTCCAGGCTGGATCGGCTGAAGAACATGGTGAACACCTTACAGTCGCAGTCATTCAAGGGGACATTACGAGTGGAAGTATTTACCGGTGACTTCTGTTTGCAGGGAGATGCTATTACCGGCTTTCACATCGCACCGGCTGATTTACCAATCAAACAATGCGATATGCTGGGCAATCCATTCGCGGATGTGCTGAGCGTGCAACAACGTCAATCTGCTGCATTCACCACTTATCTTTCGAACTTCACGCAAAGCAGTGACGTTCGTATTCAACTAGCAGATGGCGGCAGACAACTCGCCACGGCATATCCTGCACAAATGCCTGGGTTGAAAGCAGGCGAATGGAACTTGAGTGCCGCGCGAAATAATCGCGTGGAGTTCAAGGCGATGACGGTTCAGTAAACGTTTATCGCCACGTCTTTCATTAAAGATCATCGGGCGAGATGTATCTCGCCACTACAAAGTTGCATTGCCAATTCAAGCATGGCGACAGGTTGCTCTGAGTCAACCTGCGTTGAACAGCGCTCGCAGGTTTCAATTAAAAACCAGCTTGTACATGCGCCCACCCACGTAATCGATAGCATACAATTCGCCGTCACTACCCTGCGCAAACGAAGAGATTGCATAAGTGCTGTGAATCAGTTCGGTCAGAGTGGGTGATGATGAACCGGTGGGAATCGACCAGATGCGTCCGCTGACTTCGTCACCGAAAATATATTTACCAACGGTCTTGGCGCTGGCCGTGCCGTGATACACATAGCCACCGATTACGGCTTTATCACCTTGCGAGTGATCATATTCAACTACGGGTGCAACGTACGAGGTTCCAGTACAACCGGCCGTGTTATAGGCATGATTGCCTTCGTAACAACGCCAGCCATAATTGCCTCCCTTGCTGACGATATCAATTTCTTCCCATGCGCCTTGACCAACATCGCCCACCCATAAGGTGTCGGTAGCGCGATCAAAGTTGAAACGCCAGGGATTGCGAAACCCATACGCATAAATTTCCGGACAGGCTTGCGATCCGCTGCCGCCGTTGGTGCCACACAGAGCACTGCCTATAAAAGTATTATTGGGTGGGATCGTATAGGTGGTGGCGTTCATGTTGCCCACATCGATTCGCAACATCTTGCCCATCAGAGTGTTCAGGTCCTGTCCATTGCCGATAGTGCCATGCATATCACCGCCGCCACCGCCGTCGCCAAAGCCAATGTACAAATAGCCGTCAGCACCAAATTGAATGTTGCCACCTTTATGGTTGTTCTCGCCGGTCGGTTGATTGACTGTTAGCAGAATAGCTTCGGAGTTCTTATCCAGTGTCGCGCCGTTATCAGTAGTTTTGAACGATGAGATGCGCGAGATATAGACACCACCGACCGTGGCGGTATACGAAAGGAACACTCTGGGATCAGTGGGGAAAGAAGGATGAAAGGCCATGCCCAGCAGGCCCATTTCATTACCGGACGCTGAATCGACGCGATCAGTAATATCGAGCACATCGATGGGTGTACTGCTGCCAGCGGCACTGCCGAAGCGTTTGATACGACCCGTTTCTTCGGCCATATACCATTGCGAGCTGTCGTTTGGAGCCTGCAAAGCCAGTATTGGTTTAGTGAACGCAGGTAATTGTGGGTAAGTGTTCTGGAGCGTAACGCCTGCAGAGGGTTGGGTGACTAAACCGCCGGTCGGAGGAGAACTGCTTGACCCACCACCACATCCTTGCAAAGAAACGGCGATCATTAGGCATGTCAGCAGTTTGGCTTTTGCGTATTGCATAAACGAAGTCCTTTAGGCGGCAATGATTCGGTTAGAGCGATACTCAAGCACTTTTGTTGCAATTTCACAAGCGGCGTGCGGCGACGACAATCGTTAATCCCTTACCTGTTGATTGCAACGAGTCGGCTATGATGGGCGCCCTCACCACTAACAGGAACGGCTAGTCCAAACGTTATCGCATGTCATTTCCGAGTACGATTCACCTCTTTCCTGATCTGGTTGCGCATCGCGGTAATCAGCATGAGTTTCCCGAGAACACCCTGCCTGCGTTGCGTTCCGCGCTGGAACTGGGCGCGCGTTATATTGAATTTGACGTACACCTGAGTGCAGATCGCGTGCCGGTGGTGATGCATGATTCCAACCTCAAGCGTTGCGCGGGCATCGACCAGGACGCGCTGGAAATGACTTGGCAGGAACTCAGTCTGGTGAATGTGGGTGAAGCAACCCGCTTCAGTGATCGTTACCTTGATATCTGCATTCCTTCGTTAACGCAGGTAGTTGAACTGCTGGCCCACTTCCCCGACGCCACTGCCTTCGTCGAATTGAAACGCGCCAGCCTGCAGAAACATGGCAATGAGTTTTTTATCACTCGCGTCTGCGAAATGCTGAAACCTGTAGCCTCACAAGTGATCATCATTTCTTTTGACTTGCCTGCCATTCACTACGTGCAGCGCAACAGCAACTATCGCGTGGGCTGGGTGTTGCCCGAATACAATTCACTGACCAGTCTTAAAGCCGAAGCCACTGTGCCCCCCTATCTGTTCTGCGATCACGAAAAGTTACCCGCAGACGGTTCACGCCTGTGGCGAGGCCCATGGCACTGGGCGATCTATGAAGTGACCACGCCGGAACTGGCGATGGACCTGTTTAGTCGCGGCGCGGTGTTGATCGAGACAATGGAAATTCGCAACATGATGCGACAATTGCGTAATATCAAGCAACGCAGCCAGGGTTGATTCAGAATCAGATCCACCTGCTAACAACAAGTGGCAACGATAATAAAGGTGAAGAGCAATAACGCATGAGCCAGTACGATGTCATTGTCGTCGGGGCAGGTATTCATGGCGCAGGTGTGGCGCAGGCGGCAGTAGCCGCAGGTCAGAAAGTGATGCTGTTGGAAAAGGAATCGCCAGCACATGGCACCTCCAGTCGTTCCAGCAAGTTAATTCATGGCGGGCTGCGTTATCTCGAAAGCGGTCAATTCCATCTGGTACGTGAAAGTCTGCTGGAACGCGCGTTGATGTTGAAGAACGCGCCTGAGCTGGTGCGATTGCGTCCCTTTCATATCCCTTTGTATCAGGACACGCGCCGCAAGCCGTGGCAGATTATGCTGGGCTTGAGCATGTACTCGGTGCTCGGTGGCTTCAAGCGCGGTTGTCGCTTCGGCATGATCAACAGAAGTGAATGGTCACAACTCGATGGATTGAAAACCGATAATTTGAAAGCAGTATTCCGTTACTACGACGGACAAACCGATGATGCGTTGTTGACACGCGCTGTCATGCAGTCAGCCGTCAAACTGGGTGCTGAAGTTCATATTCCGGCGAAGTTGATACATGCCGAGTTGCATGCTGATGGCGTTCGCGCTACTTATGAGCAGAACGGCGCCCATGCAGCAGTTGATGCGAAGGTGTTGGTGAATGCGACAGGTCCCTGGGTAAATCGCGCCTTGCAATGCGTTACGCCGACGTTGCCATTGCGATCAATTGAACTCGTGCAGGGCACGCATCTGGTATTGCCCGGACAGGTAACGCGTGGCATTTACTATGTGGAAAGTCCACGCGATGGTCGTGCTGTATTCGTGATGCCGTGGTATGGCGAAACGCTGGTGGGCACGACTGAAACACGTTATCGCGGTGATCCCGAAGCAGTAAAACCTTTGCAGACAGAAATTAACTATCTGTTGCAAGTGACCAAGCATTACTTTCCTGACCGCAAAGCAAACCTCAACGATATTGAACACAGCTTTGCTGGTTTGCGCGTGCTGCCAGCGGGTGAAGGTCACGCGTTTCATCGTCCACGCGAAACCGTGTTCGATGTTGATCGTGCCATCAAGCCAAGACTGATTTCAATTTTTGGTGGCAAGCTAACTGGCTGGCGTGCGACGGCTGAACAAGTCATGCAACATATCGAATCGAGTTTGCCAACCAGAAAGCCACTCGCAGATACGCGTCATATTGCCTTGCATCCCGAGTAGGCCGCAAAGCTATGGATGATGTACGCGATCAACATGAAAGTACGCCTGCGACCCACTCACTCAGTTCAGTAGAAAGAGCTGCCGAGAAAGTTGCTGACAAAAATCAGTCGCCGCTCTGGCTGGCGCTGGATCAGGGTGGTCATGCCAGTCGTGCATTGGTGTTTGATCATCGTGGCAAGCAAGTCGCGCAAGCCTATGCACCGATCACAACGCAGCGACAAGACGAGCGAGTGGAACACGATGCGCGTGAAATTCTCGACTCGCTACGCATAGTGGTTGCAGACATCGCACTTTCGCTGGGCAACGATGTACAACGAATAAAAGCTGCTGGACTTGCAACTCAGCGATCCAGCATCGTGTGCTGGCATGCCAGCACCGGCATTCCACTATCGCCAGTTATTTCATGGCAGGACACGCGTAATCGCGTACTTGTTGATTCATTGCAGAATCATCGCGAACAGATACAGGAGATCACGGGTCTGGTGTTGTCGCCACACTATGGCGCCAGCAAATTGCGCTGGTGTCTTGACGAGATCGCTGAAGTAAAAATCGCGCTGCAAAACAGGCAGCTTCTATGCGGTCCACTGGCCAGTTACCTATCGCATGGCCTGCTGGAGGAGCATCCACATGTTGTCGATCCTGCCAATGCATCGCGTACCCAACTGTGGTCACCCGCCACTGGTGAATGGTCGCCTCAACTACTGCAATGGTTTGGTATCCCCAAAGACGTATTGCCACAGCCGGTCGCCACGCATCATCGTTATGGAACGTTGCGCGTTGGCAAGCAGACGGTGCCTTTGCAAATCTGTACGGGTGATCAGGCAGCAGTGCCGTTTGCGATGGGCAAGTTGCAAACAGATACGATCTACCTGAATGCGGGCACTGGTGCCTTCATGCTTGCACCATTATCAAAAGATCTTAACGCCGCGCCGTTACTACGCAGCGTCTTGTATTCCGATGCAACACAAATCCATTTTGCACTGGAAGGCACCGTCAATGGCGCCGGCAGTGCGCTGCATTGGTTTGGCGAACGCAGTGCCATTGATGTTGATCGTGCACTGCCACTGCTGCAACGAGGCACCATCAAGCAGCCTGTTCCCTTGTTTATTAACGGTATTGGTGGCATCGGATCGCCCTATTGGCTACCGAACGTGAAATCAGAATTCGTGGATGCCGATCAAGATGAGCGATTAATGCTTGTTGCAGTGATTGAAAGCGTTGCCTTCCTGATTGCCGACAACGTCGTTCTGATGAGAACACATCTTCCGGATTTAAAACAGATACTCGCTGGTGGTGGCTTATCCGCCTGCGAATATTTGTGTGAATGTGTAGCGACATTGACGGGCTTGCCAGTCATGCGCGTTGAAGAATCCGAGCTCACTGCGAAAGGTCTCGCATGGCTGGTTGCTGAACAGCCGATCAATTGGCACGACATGAACGAATCGGCGTCCTATGTTCCGACTGGCGATGATGCATTAGTCGCGAGATATCAACGATGGAAACGCTATATTCAGAGCTTTCAAACAACGATCCTCTGATTACCTTGTCCAAAGCGCGCTTTACGTAAGTACGTCATTGTCTTGACGTTGAATCTTTTTGTGACACACGTACGTTGGCTACGCGGATGCCGCCATTTTATCTACAGCTTTGTGAATAACGCCCGATACCGGTAGCACGGCTTTGCGTCCGGACGTTCCGTGCGCGCCTGTTTGTTTCAATGCAACAAGGGCTTATTCATGACCACCTCTCCATTGTCGCTGCGCAAAGGTACGTCACGTTCCAAGGATGCAGTGACGGCGGCTAAAGAGCTGTACGAGCAGATCAATCAATCCGACATCAAGCTCGCAGTGTTTTATTGTTCGCCCGCCTTTGATTTGCCTGTGCTGGAGCGCGAACTCGCAAGGTGGTTCAAGGATATCAACTTGATTGGCTGCACCACCGCCGGCGAGATTACGCCGATTGGCTATCTCGACGGTACGCTCACCGGTGTCAGTATTGCGTCGCCCGAAATGGATGTGTGCACGCAGATGATCAATCTGCAGCCATTCGAGATTGCTAACGGTGAAGCAGTAGTCACCAAAATGATCAAGGATCTCGGCACACGTGATGGATTGCCTGCCAGCCCGGTTGATACCTTCGCGTTTCTACTGATCGATGGCTTGTCGATGCAGGAAGAAATGGTGGTGAGCTGTGTTCACGAACATCTGCATGGCATCGAACTCATCGGCGGCTCTGCAGCAGATGATGTGCGCTTCTCTTCAACGCATCTTTATTATCAGGGCAAGTTCCATCAACACGTTGCATTACTGACACTGGCGCGCAGTCAGTTCCGTTTTATGGCTTTCCGCACGCAACACTTTGTCAATTCCGACAAGCGCATGGTGGTGACACGCGCTGATCCCACGCAACGTATTGTTTACGAGATCAATGGCATGCCAGCGGGCCGTGAGTTCGCGCGCCTGGTGGGATTGCAGATGGATGAATTAACACCGCTGATTTTCGCGACCTATCCCGTGGTCGTGCGGGTAGGTGGTGAATACTTTGTGCGTTCCATCGCCAAAGTTAATCCTGATGAAAGCCTCGTTTTCTTCTGCGCCATTGATGAAGGCATCGTGCTGACCATCGCTAAAGGCATCGATCTGGTTGAGAATCTTGCCACCGCCTTCTCGCAGGTGCGTGATGAGATCGGTGATCCACAGCTGGTGTTGGGGTGCGATTGCATCCTGCGCCGACTCGAAACCGAACGCACTGGCGTTAAAGAAGCGGTCGGCAAGATATTTGCCGACAACAACGTCATCGGCTTTGCCACGTACGGCGAACAATTCAACTCCATGCATGTGAACCAGACCTTCACCGGCATTGCCATTGGAAGCCGAACTCACTGATG
>DATAHE010000072.1:0-1872 GCA_036263355.1 Steroidobacteraceae bacterium
TGACCCGCTCAATCTTCATTTCAACTTTCAGACGGCAAGCTTCTGGGCTTCGTTGCGTGCATCTTCAAATCTAGTCACACCCGATGACGGGTTTAATTTTCTGCGTCAGGGACTAACGCAGCCTTTGAATTTTAAGTATTGGGAAATCGGCAATGAAGTTTACGGCGCCACATGGGAATACGATAAGCATTCGCCAGCGAACGAGCCATATACCTATGCAACGAACGCAGCCCTATTCATCACCAAGATGAAACAGGTTGATCCCACGATCAAAGTTGGCGTTGTTGTTGAGGTCGGACAGGATAGTTATAGCAATGGCACAACACATTCAGTCAATGGCCATAATGGCTGGACGCCGATTGTGTTAGACAGATTGAAACAACTGAATGTCAGACCCGACTTCCTGGTCTACCACCGTTACGATCAGACTCCGCTAATGTTCGCATCATCACCTTCACAAGCAGAAGACGATGCCAAGTTGCTACAGAAAGCCGCGACGTGGTCAAACGATGCAACAGACCTCCGCAATCAGATCACCACGTATTTCGGCACAGGCGGCGAAAACATTGAACTACTGATCACAGAAAACAACTCTGTTTATTCGAACCCCGGAAAACAGACCACGAGTTTGGTAAATGGTCTATACATGGCAGATAGCATGGCCAGTGTGATGAAGACGGAGTTCAACGGCTTCATGTGGTGGGCGCTGCGTAATGGTGGCGATAGCTCTATGAACAACTTAAGCAGCTCTTTATATGGCTGGCGTAACTATGGTGACTACGGAATTCTGTCCACTGCCGATGCGAACTGTACATCCAATGTGATTACCTGCAATTCGACATCGTACGAAAAATTTCCCACGTATTATGCTATGAAACTAATGTCTTTCTTTGCCCGTGGTGGCGATAGCATTATATCCAGTGTCAGCGACAATCCGTTGCTTGCAGTGTACGGCACCAAGCGCAACAGTGACTCATCAATGAGCTTGCTAGTCATTAACAAGGACCCAGCCGCAACTGCAAACGTGCAATTTACGATCAATGGATTTGTTCCTGATTCTTCTGCCAATGTCTACACATACGGGAAACCAAATGATGATGCGGCCAATCCAAATATCATGTCATTAGTGGCGACCTGCAGAGACATTACTGCCAGCAGCGTTAACACCGGTCCAACTTTCAGTGGAAGCTTCGGGCCTTACTCCATCAACGTTATTACCTTTAAACGATCTGCATTTGCAATCACCCCTTCAAGCGCAAGCGTTACAGCAGGAACGACGATTTCGCTTGTTGGTACGACATGGGATTGCGCGACGCCAAGTTATCAGTGGCAGAGATACATTGATACAACAAACGGATGGCAAGCTTTAGCTGAGGGAAATGGTTTCTCCGGCACCACCACCAACACACTCCGCATCACGACCGCAACAACGATGACAGGCAACCAGTTCAGACTACTTGCTGACACGTTGACCAGCAATGCTGCTACGCTCACTGTGAGCGCGGCATCAAGCAGTTCAAGCTCTTCGAGCAGTTCCAGCTCGAGTAGTAGTACGAGTTCCAGCTCTTCCTCAAGCAGCAGTTCTAGTGCCGCATCCAGCTCCAGCGCATCACCTCCTTCCAGCGGTGGTGGCGGAGGTGGTGGGTCATTCGCGTGGCAGTGGCTACTGATGCTTTCTGCTTTGCTCTACATCTCTCGCGTGATCACCCTACCGAAAGTTGTTGCCAAGTAAACCATCACGCAGGGATTGCATGCGGCCATAAATGCACTGATACTCAGAACGACACTGAGTATTCAGTGCAGGGAATATCCATAAATCGAACACGAGGAATATATGGCCACTTCAAATCCTTATTCACCGCCTAAATCAGA
>DATAHE010000073.1:0-3367 GCA_036263355.1 Steroidobacteraceae bacterium
TGTACCGGCCATCATTATCATCTCCATCCAGATGCTCACCTTCCCGGTGCTGGCAGCAGGTGTCATCAATGGACTTGGTCACTTCTTCGGATACCGCAACTTTGAATGCCCCGATGCATCGACCAATGTATCGCCTTGGGGATTAATCGTCGGTGGTGAAGAGCTGCACAACAACCACCACGCCTTTCCAAGTTCAGCGAAGTTCTCAGTTCAACCCTGGGAAATAGACGCTGGCTGGGGCGTCATCAGCGTATTGCGTTTCTTCGGGCTGGCAAAAGTCGCCCGCGTTGCGCCTACGCCAGTACGAGTTGAAGGCAAACATGTTGACCTGGAAACCGTACGAGCTGTGATCGTCAATCGCATGCATGTTGTGCGTGACTACACACGTACTGTAATGCTCCCAGTATTGCGCGCCGAACTGGCCGTTGCCGGCAACAAGTTTGGAGAAGGTGTGCGCAAACTGTTCGTTCGCGAAAGCTCACTGCTAGATGAACAATCCAAGTCGAAGCTGGCACAGGCACTTGAGCACAGCAAGACATTGAAGACCGTTCATGAGTTCCGCAGCCGCTTGCAAGTCATGTGGAACGGCACTCACATGAGCAACGAAACTCTGATTCAGCATCTGAAGGAATGGATTGCACAAGCTGAAGCCAGTGGCATCAAGGCGCTGCAGGACTTCGCCGTTGCTCTGCGTGGATACACCTTGCAGCCAGTATCCAATCACGCTTAATAGAAGTTATTACGTTTGAAACAAACAAGCCCGCGCAAGCGGGCTTGTTTGTTTATGCGGCCTTTGAATCGACCTACATCAATTCTTTATAAATGTGCTGCCGCTGTCTTTCTCAGCCACTAGTAGCCATCTATCTCCATAGTTAGATCACACAGCATTCCACAACAACGCCACTTCGCTCACTACCGTGTCTGTCTTGCGTGGCTTGACCGAAACGGAATCCAGTGAAATGGCAACCGGATCAAATTTGCCCTGTACATCAGCGGTCTCTTGTTCGAGTTGCGCCTGCAAATCATTCAAGCGCTGTTGAATGGACTCAAGACTACCTGCCGCCTGATCAACGTCATTACTCTCGGTGGAAATACGACTGGCCGAACGTGCTGCCGTGCTTACCTTGCTAATCGTCGAAGCACTGAGTGCCTTACGACCAAGGAACGCACCGAGAATACTTGCGCCAACGTTCAGCGCTGTCTGCAATTTTTGCTGTGACAATTGCTGCTTTTCTTTTTCGACTTTCTGTTGCGCTCGTTCCATCTGCGCTTGCAACGTTGCAAATTTTGGTGCGTATTGTTTGCGAATTCTTTCGACTTCCGCATCACGTTTCTCGCGCAGGCTCAATGCAATGCGCGCACGAAAATCACCTTCGCTTTCACCAGTGTTGGAACTCATCTTGAGCGATGCACATCGCCATGCCTTCAACTCAACGCTTTGATAAATCGCCGCTGCCAAGTCCTTGCTCCACACTGCATAATTCTGCGCGCGAAGAAATGCACTGGGACATTCTGCATAAGTTGCGTTGGCGAAGGCCAGTTTAACGAGCGAAGACTTGCCATCGCTTAACTCTTTTGCAGCCGACCAATCTGGTCCATCGCCATTTTCGTTGACTGATGCACAGTATGTTCTGGTTTGCCAGACATCCACGCCCGTGGTGCCGTCCACAAAGTGGATTTTGGCAACACCCAGCACGCCGGCAACGTAAGTAACATCGGTACCTGATGCAGCTAAGAAGTATTCCGTAACGCCTGCTGGTAATACCGGTTTGCTGGATGCTTTCGTTGCAGGAACTGCGGAAGTTCCTTCGGCAGCCGAAGCACTCTGACCTTTGCCAAAGCGTGCAATCTCAGCCAGTGTCATTGGTCCGCGCAAATACGACAATGCCCAACGCGAACGCACCAACACTGGTGCAGGTTCATGGGTGTTACGCATCAGGAAAACGCGTTGCTGCAAATTAGCCAATAATTTTTCCAGTTGGCTCTTGTCGAGACCTTCTCCACCACTGCCAAGCAATCCTTCTATGACACGCGCCTTATCACGCTCGGTTTGCAGTCGCCCAATCAACCATGTTCCCGCGTTTGATAAACCTTTGTAATCCAGATCTACTGGATTCTGCGTCGCTAACACCACACCCACACCGAAGGCGCGGGCCTGCTTCATCAAGGTTAATAGCGGTAACTTTGATGGCGGCATTGCGCTTGGTGGAAAGTATCCAAAAATCTCATCCATATAGACGAGTGCGCGCAATGCAGAGGTGCCAGATTGGCGCCGCATCCATGCCACTACTTCATTCAGTAACAACGTCACAATGAACATGCGTTCAGCATCGCTGAGATGCGCAATGGAGACAATGGTGATGCGCGGTTTGCCATCGGCATTGAAGAGCAATTTTTGAATATCCAATGCATCGCCACTTAACCAAGCAGAAAATCCCGGCGCAGCAAGAAGATTGTTGATGGACATGGCGAAAGCCAGTCGATCCTTGCCCGGGAAAAATGTTTCGAGATCAAACACACCCACCTTGTCGAAGGGTGGCTTTTGTATTTGTTGAATCAAACCAGGCAAATCGAGGTCATGACCTGCTCGCCACGCAGCATCCAGCAACGTCGATAACAAGATGTGCTCACGGCTCTTGAGTGGATCAGCATCAATGCCGAGCAAACCCAGCAGTCCACCCACTGATCCACTGACGCGTTCCTTCAATGCATTGTTGTCAGCGCGTGTCATCTCGTCAGGCGCAGCGAATGATCGCAACACTGATAAGCCACGTCCCACTGTGCTGCCGGGTGTGTAGATGGAAACCTCAGCAGCATCCATCAAGCGCTGAATACGGTCACCATCTTCTTGCCAGTCGCTTAGTCCTTTCTTCCACGTCTCAGCAGTAGCACTCGCAAACTCCTGTGGCGACAGGCCTTTGCGTTTGGCTTCGCCTTCATCAACCCAGGGCAGAAAATCTTCGCCGCGTAGTTTCGGAAACTGCAGTGCAAGATTGGCGATATCGCCTTTGGGATCGATGGCTAATACAGGTACGCCATCAATCGCGGCTTCTTCAAGCATGGCCAGACACAGACCGGTCTTGCCACTGCCTGTCATGCCTACACATACGGCGTGGGTGGTGAGATCGCGTGAATCAATCATCACCAATTGATCGCGATCTTTCCCTGTATCCGCGTCCACTTCACGTCCAAGATAAAATTGTCCCAATTTTTCATATGCAGGCAGAGTCATACTTCACCAATTTACAGAGCGATAACACTAGAAATCATTTAACGCATTTGTATCAAGGATGTTTCGGAGCTTCCATGGAGGGATACACAGCGTTTTTTGAGCAACGTAGAACGTCAGGGTGCAACAGGCACCTAA
>DATAHE010000074.1:0-10732 GCA_036263355.1 Steroidobacteraceae bacterium
GTTGATAGCATGACGGTGGCGAATTCACGGCAGCGGGGCATTTATATGCAAGGAGCAAACCTCACAATTACCAACAACAAGATCATGACCACACGTGGAAAGACCAACGTTGCTGGCATTTATCTATTCAGTGGGTACCCAAGCATAACAGCGTCGAATCGTGCTGTTATACAAGGCAATACAATTTTCAACACAAACTCGCTTGCCAGTGACCCACAGAACTCAGCGTCTGCGTACGGCATCTATGCTGCGGGTTTCGTCGATCTCCTGATCCGCGACAACTCCGTGTTTAATACATGGGTAAAAGCGAACACAACAACTTACTCATCAGCGGCTGGCATCATGATCAATCAAATGTTGGGGGTTTGCGCCCAAGCTTGCGCCACCGATCCAGTAGGCGGATTAGTTGTTCAGGATAACAACGTATCAAACTCGATAGTAATTACACGGACTGCATCGCCTAACTTGACGGGCATCCAGATCAGCTACCCTGGCGATCATGCAATTGTCAGTGGATCTAAGATCATGCTGATGAATACCGGGATTGACGTAGGCAATAGCTGGGGAAGCTGGCCCAATACCCCACCAGTTCTCTTGCTGAACAATACGATTACCTCAGCAATAACACCGATCGTTGGGGGCGTCACACTGCCTCAGTAGGACCGCAGTCCATTTATACATTTGCAAAAACGATTACAGACTACGCAGGAGATATTCATGTTTGTATTTAATGATCTACGTCGCAGCTTAACTGGGATCAAAGCTCAGCTACTTTTCATGCTGGTGACAATGTTTGGATTTGCAGTGCCCTCATCGGCTATAACGCTTTGGTACCACGCACGTTTCGATCTTCCTATTGTGCCGATCAGCAATGAGTGGACCTGCCCATTCGCACAACCGAATGGTGCTTATGACTGGGCACACTTTTCTCCTTTTTCACCTGCATTGATAAATCTGCAAAGAAAAACCACCGGCAACTTCAGATGGGACAATGGACGTACATGGGCTTCGGGTATACGCATCGAAGTCCCTACCATGGCAAGAATTTCTGGCAACAATGGTTTTTATGATACCGGCGGCATGGGAAACAGAGCCGTGATACAAGCGATCTATGCGGTGTTCCTGAATCGGCATACGCCTTTATCAGGCATGTCAATCGATCCACGTGGTTCGTTGCTGGTCAATGATCTGATTCCTGCCATGTACAGCGACGACATCATGACATCGGTTATCAATCAAGTTCGTACTGCAACCGGTATTGATGATGGCGGCTATGGAAGCGTTGAACAGCTTGCCGCAGGCCTTCAGGCTGGCAGTGGTTACTACTTGTCTTGTGCGCCAGGTGGTTTATTTGGCGCAGGCTCATCGCAAATTTATACCAGCATCGACTTTATGCCGAACATCAATATCTCGGGTTTTACGGACCTGCTACTTGATGGCACCGTCATGATTTTGCAGACCAACAAGCTGGTATGGAACTCTTCCAGAAACGCCTGGGGTTATGGCGAAGATGGTCTTTATCTGGTGAAAAGCGTCACTCGCCAAGCGGTGCTTAGTACCTCGGGTACCAGTTACACTCATTCTTATACGTTGTATGACGTTGCAACAGGATCGACCAAGACGGTGAAGGCAGGTAACGCCTCAATCAGGAATATCTGGTCTACAGGTAGTATTTCCGGTTCGCACACGGTAGCGTTTCTCGATGACGGCAATGACTATATGGAGACAATCATCGGATTTGCAGGCATGGATCCGCTGGTCAATCGATACTAACTCGATGATACAGCTTGGTGCAGCCGTTCAAGCTGGTCTCTTGTTAACGTCAGCGCTCAACGCCGGCAACAGATGGACTTCGTTTGTTGCTGGCAGATCGCGTCATAAATTACGATGACTCACGCCCTGCCCACATCCTGATCCAGTGGTGTGTGAAAGTAATCGCTTTCTGAAGTGAAGTGCTCGACGAGTTTGCGAAGTTCGGTCATGCGCGCTGTCGATGTACTCAATGCGGCACAGTCTTCACACGATGGATCACCACAGGGCTGACGCGAGTACAGCCAGAATTGCAATGCGCCCGCGAGCATGCCATCGGCCACATCCCACACATCGATCTCAGTCTCGCCGTTGGCTGCTTCGTTGCCAACCTCGACCGTGCGCGCATACGCGTCTTGAAAAGTCTCTTCAGGATTTTGCATAAAACTCACTTAATAACTGGGTCGGTATTTTAACCGTATCCCGTCGCGTTGTTCAGAGAGTTGCGACAATGTGGTGCTGTCATGCGATACTTGCCGCCCTTTATGAATCCTTGAACCCTTAAGCTCAAGCCGAGGCGAATATGTCGCAAGCCACTCCTGACATGCAGATGGATATCGCTAATCTCTATCGCGAAGACAGTTACACTGATCGCAAGCTCGGTGTGATTCGCTGCATGACGCCCGTGACGGGAACCGGTGAAACCGATACGACGCGACCAGTGTTGTATCTTGGACAGGCCGAAATCATGACCAGCATGGGTCCTGTGCCTATCAACTTTGAAATTGAAGCCAAGACACTGGGGGAAGCTGTCGCTGGTTTCGCCGAAGCCGCACAGGCAGGTATTCAGCGCACCGTGGAACAGATCAACGAAATGCGTCGACAACAGGCTTCGCAACTGGTCGTCGCACCAGGCAACATGCCGGGATTGAAAGGTGATCCTCGCGGTGGTGGCGGCAAGATTCAGATTCCTTGATTGCGATCGTAAGCTAGGTATTTTAAATGCTCAGTAGTTACCAGCTTGCTTAGTGATGTCATTGCTGCGAAGACGGGGATGACAGGTGAGAAATACCGAAAGTCTCTATTAACTCTGGCACAGCACTCGCCATCCTGATATCAATTGGTGCGTATTTTTCCGACTGCGCACCGAATAGGCACGCTGTAGGATGGGGCCTACTGCCAAGTACTTGCCCGATCACATGGAAGTTTGGTGGCACGGAATTCGCTTTAACACATGCGATATGTCGGAAATTTCAGCATGACTCCAGCCAAATCTATTTACGACGAAATGCATGCCAGCGACGGTGTGCGTTCGCATTACCGAGCATTTGCAGACTGGTTGCAATCGATGACGCCCGAGCGCCTGAAGCGCAAACGCGAAGAAGCAGATACCTTGTTTCATCGTGTGGGTATTACTTTCGCTGTGTATGGCGAAGCATCGGGCACAGAGCGATTGATTCCATTCGATATCGTGCCACGCATTATCCCTGCGACTGAATGGACCAAGCTTGCCGCCGGACTGAAGCAACGCGTGCGTGCGCTGAATGCTTTTATCAAAGACATTTATCACGATCAGGAAATACTGAAGGCGGAAAAGATACCCGCCGATGAAGTACGTCGCAATGCGCAGTACCGCCCCGAGATGCAGGGTGTGAATGTACCAAACGATATTTATGCGCACATTGCTGGCGTGGATGTTGTGCGCGCAGGCAAGGGCGAGTTCTATGTACTGGAGGACAACTTGCGCGTGCCTTCTGGCGTGTCGTACATGATGGAAGATCGCAAGATGATGATGCGATTATTCCCCGAACTGTTTGCGCGTCACAGTATTGCACCTGTGGAACACTATCCCGATCTACTGCTGGACAACTTACGCAGTGTAGCGCCTGCGGGGGTGAATGATCCCACCGTGGTGGTATTGACACCCGGTGCATACAACAGCGCTTACTTTGAACACGCCTTTCTTGCACAGCAGATGGGTGTGGAACTGGTGCAAGGCAGTGACTTGTTTATTAAGGACAACTACGTGTACATGCGCACCACACGTGGGCCGCAACGTGTTGATGTCATCTATCGTCGCATTGATGATGACTTCCTTGATCCTTCTGCGTTCCGTCCTGACTCCATGCTCGGCGTACGCGGTTTGTTATCGGCTTATCGCGCTGGACATGTCACAGTTACCAATGCGATTGGCACCGGCGTCGCAGATGATAAATCCATCTATCCTTACGTGCCGGACATGATTCGTTTCTATCTCGGCGAAGAACCATTGCTGAATAATGTGCCGACCTATGTGTTACGTCGCAAGGAAGATCTGGAATACACTCTCGCGCATCTTTCAGAACTTGTTGTGAAGGAGGTACACGGCGCAGGTGGTTACGGCATGCTGATTGGACCTGCTGCTACCAAGCAACAGATCGAAGACTTTCGCGCACGCATTATCGCTGATCCCACCAAGTACATCGCACAACCAACCTTGTCACTGTCTGCATGCCCAACCTTTGTCGAAAGTGGTATGGCACCACGACATATCGATCTGCGACCTTTCGTGTTATCAGGTCGCGACGTCACATTGGTGCCCGGCGGATTGACGCGTGTGGCATTGCGCGATGGATCGCTCGTGGTTAACTCCTCGCAAGGCGGTGGAACTAAAGACACCTGGGTGCTGGAATGCTAAGTAGCACGGCCGACAAATTATTCTGGATGGCGCGTTACACCGAACGTGCCGACAATCTGGCACGCATGCTCGATGTCAATTATCGAATGTCGCTATTTCCGCAAGGACCGCAAGGCATTACGCAAGGCTGGAATGCCCTGCTAGCCATCAGTGACTTGCTCGGTGAATTCAAGAATCGCTATTCCGAAGTAACCGCAGAAAATGCGCTTGCCTTTTTTGCTTTCGACATCAGCAATCCTTCCAGCATTGTCAGTTGCTGGCGTGCAGTGCGCGAGAACGCACGCGCGGTGCGTGGCGTATTAACCGCCGAGGCGTGGGAAACCATCAATACTACGTGGCTGGAGTTACGCAAACTGGATAGCAGCAAGAACGTACCGGATACCAGTGAGTTTTTTGAATGGGTGAAATATCGTGCTCACCTGATCAAGGGTGTACTGCGTTCAACCATGTTGCGTGATGAAGGCTATCACTTTACCTGGCTGGGTACTTATCTTGAGCGCGCCGACAACACCGCACGTATTCTGGATGTGAAGTATCACACCCTGTTACCGCGAGGCCAGGATGTCGGTGGTGCTGCGGATTATTATCAATGGAGCGCGCTGTTACATTCCGTTGCAGCATTCGAAATTTATCGCCGCGTGTATCGCGATGTTATTACGCCACGTCGAGTCGCTGAAATGCTGGTGCTGCGTGATGATATGCCGCGTTCATTGAGTCACTGTATTACACAGGTGTATTCGCATCTGCGTGCAGTACGCAATGATCAATCGGCAGAAACAGAACGACGCACCGGCGAACTGCAGGCGTCTTTACACTTCGGTCGTATCGAAGATGTATTTGATGTGGGCTTGCATGAATACCTGATGCGCTTTCTCGATAAGGTCTACGATCTGGGCGAACGCGTCTCGCAGGACTTCCTGGATCCCGTTACCGCTTGACGTTCAGGTCCACCATGCCCTGTTCGTTGAAAGGAATCTTGCGAACAAACCCTTTGCTCAGGTGCACCTTGCCAACGAAGTTGTACTGAACCATATTGCCGTCGCGATCATTCATCTTGCTGATCAGGCGCATGATGCTGCTGGTGAAATGCGTATTGATAATGGTGTCGAACTCCGCATCACCATGCGCTGGCACGACAAAGGGTTGCTCGCTGTTGCCTTCGGCAAAACTATCGCCTTGCAGAAAAAGCTGGTATTCAATGGTCTTGATCGGCAGTTCCAGTTTATTGGGATTTTGCACATGCAGCCGGATGCGGAACTGCTGACTGAATACGTCGGCAGACACCATACCGACACTCACGATGGACAGTTTCGGCGGCTGAAGATCAGAAGTAGAGACGCAGCCACCTAGCAACATCAACCCGCATAGCAATACGGCTTTGATCAGTTTCATGAATCTTTTCATAAATCCCCCGGACTGGTTTTCTCGATCGCCTTTAGCGCATGGTATCAATTGTGGACCTTAGTTCCAATTTGGTAACCAGGTATCCACGCAAACACCACTAATATCAACAATTATCTTGAAAATTGCTTATAACGCTCGTGCGTGCTTGAACCCTTGTCCAACTGACATTACGCTTGCTGACCTAGCAAGACGAGACTAAACCAATACATGAAAGCCTTATCCCTGCAAGGTCTGACCAAGACCTACAAGAATGGCGTGCAAGCTTTGAAAGGTATCGACCTGGATGTGGAAGAAGGCGACTTCTTTGCGCTACTGGGTCCCAACGGTGCTGGCAAGACCACAGCCATTGGCATTGTCATGTCGCTGGTGAACAAAACCTCCGGCAAGGTACGGGTATTTGATCACGATATCAATACCGACCTGGCAGCCGCGAAAGCCTGCATCGGCCTGGTACCGCAAGAAGTGAACTTCAACATGTTCGAAACCGTCAGCACCATTCTGCTGAATCAGGCGGGCTTCTATGGCATGCCGCGTCACATTGCAACGGATCGCATGGAGAAGTATCTACATAAGCTGCAGCTATGGGAAAAGCGCAATGCAGTCGCCCGTGGTCTGTCTGGCGGCATGAAACGCAGGTTAATGATCGTACGTGCATTGCTTCATGAACCACGCTTGCTGATTCTGGACGAACCCACCGCGGGTGTGGACATTGAAGTGCGTCGTTCCATGTGGGAGTTCATCAAGGAAGTGAATGCCGCAGGCACCACTATAATTCTTACCACGCATTATCTGGAAGAAGCAGAGAACCTCTGTCGTCATGTGGCCATCATCAATCAGGGACGCATTATCGAAAATGAACGCATGGGTACGCTGCTGCGCAAATTGAATACCGAAACCATTGTATTGAACCTGAGCCAGCCACTGGCAAGCGCGCCGTCACTACCTGGTCATCGCGTTGCACTGGCCGATGATCACACGCTGGAAGTGGAAATCTCGCGTGAGCAGCATCTCAACGATGTGTTTGTCGCTTTAAGCAATGCAGGCATTCAAGTCATGTCCATGCGTAACAAGAGCAATCGTCTCGAAGAACTATTCCTCGACATGGTCGAGCGTGGCAACAATGCTGACAAGAAGGCCAGCTAATCATGAATGCAACCACATCACGTCTTGCTCCCAATCTGGTTGGCTTTAACACCATCGTTCGTCGTGAATACAACCGCATCATGCGCATCTGGGGACAAACGCTTGTTCCACCAGCGATTACTGCTACGCTTTATTTCGTCATCTTTGGTCGCTTGATTGGTGGTCGCATCGGCGACATGGGTGGGTACACCTATATGCAATACATCGCGCCCGGCCTGATCATGATGACCGTGATCACCAATAGTTACGGCAACGTGGTCTCGTCATTCTTTGGCGCAAAATTTGGCAAGCACATCGAAGAGTTGCTGGTATCGCCGCTACCAAATTATCTAATCGTGCTGGGTTACATGATGGGCGGCATTGTTCGCGGACTATTGGTAGGCGCCGTGGTTTCAACCATTGCCTTGCTGTTCACGCACTTGCATGTTGCACATCCTGCTATTGTGATCTCTGCGGTATTGCTGTCATCAATCGTGTTCTCGCTGGCAGGCATGGTGAATGCCGTGTTTGCAAAAAACTTTGACCAGATTTCTTTTATACCCACCTTCATCCTGACGCCACTTACCTATCTCGGTGGCGTGTTCTACACCATCACCTTGCTTCCAGAGTTTGCGCAAAGACTGTCACACGCCAATCCCATTCTTTATATGGTCAGCGCCTTCCGCTTTGGCTTTCTCGGCGTTTCCGATGTCGATGTGACGCTATCGTTCAGCATCATGATCGGTGCTGCAGTGACGCTGTTCACCACCTGCATGTGGTTGTTGTATCGCGGTGTGGGCTTGAGGGAATAATCGTTATCGATCACGGATATATGCATGCCGCCGCTGATTACTATCTGGCGCATTCCATTGGAGGCAAGCGACAAACTGCTTGCTGAATCGCATACGTTGCTCAGCGCCGAAGAAAGCCACAAGGCTGCCCAATTCAAAAGCGACATTCATCGTCGGCGCTATACAGTAAGGCACGCTGCGATGCGCCAAATTCTCTCGCGAGAAGTTAAATGCAAGCCGGACGAACTGCATTTCGTACAAGGCCCCTTCGGCAAACCTTCGCTCCAGTATCCATTTGGGCAAGTGCAGTTCAACTTATCTCATAGTGCTGACATAGCGTTGCTGGCAGTCTCTACGCAGGTAGCAATGGGTGTGGATATCGAAGCGCAACGACCGCTTGCTGATCTTGACGGATTGGTGAACCAGGTATGCAACTCTGCTGAAGAGCAGCTGGTGATGAATAGCGTCGATGCGGAACAGCTGTTTTTTCGATGTTGGGCTGGCAAGGAGGCAGTGCTTAAGTGCCTGGGTTTGGGTCTCAGCGCCGCAATGAAAGAATTTGGTGTGCTGGATACACAAGGACAGCTAATACGCTCGCCGATTTTGCCAACGAATTGGTCCGGGAACGGTTCTGTCGAATTGTATTTGTTGGACAATTTACCCGAAGGCTTCGCGGGCGCGGTTTCCGTTCTACATAAGCGGAAAGAACAACGGAGCGAAGTAGAAATACGGATGCAGGATTGGCATCCGAATCATTAGCAATCGCCTCCGAATGAGGATGGAGCGCATTCATAAATATAAACAGCGTTGTATTTAGTAAATTGTGATTTACATCGCTTTTATTGATGTTGCTGATCAATATTCATCCTGCGCTTCTTGGAAGACAGTACTGATTTATCGTAATGTCGCTCGACTTAACTGGCCGGTTTCACCTGAGCGGTTTCAAGGTTGCGGCCAAGCTAGCTACCACTTACTGAACAGGGACGGAGGGACCTGATGCATGTAGGAATAGATGAAGTTTATTCATCGCCGTCATCGTCACTTCTCCTCGCCATTCATCCGGTGGAGTCGCGCAG
The DNA here is from genome assembly GCA_036263355.1 of Steroidobacteraceae bacterium. Lineage (GTDB taxonomy): Bacteria > Pseudomonadota > Gammaproteobacteria > Steroidobacterales > Steroidobacteraceae > CAILZL01. The sequence goes on from DATAHE010000074.1 coordinate 8,820, forward strand.
AAAGGCGCGTCGTTCTTCTTCAACGCGCAGCCTTTGAGTCTCAGTGTTGGTGAAGAATAAATGGTGAAGCGCGCAGCAATTTTGAGACGGATTTAGTCAACTCATATAGCCAACATGGATACCATTTCGCTGGATTTATTTTTGTGGATGAAGGTTGAATAACTTGGAATTTCTGCGTACGCCAACTTTAGTACATCACCTTCGCAGTCAGGCGGAATCGACTCCACACAGAATCATTTTCAGATTTCCTGATCAGGACGGCGCGCACGCGACCCTTTCTTACGCGCAGATTGATCTGGCGGCTCGCCGTCTGGCTGTACATCTGCAGTCGCTGGGGATGGCCGGTGAACGGGCAGTACTCATGCATGCACCAGGGCCCGACTATGTGCTGGCTTTATTAGGTTGCTTTTATGCCGGAGTGGTGGCGGTGCCTGCGTATCCGCCGCGTTTCAATCGACCGATGGAACGCCTTCGCGACCTGGTAATGGATGCAGACGCGCGTCTGGCTCTGACCACCGATGCCGCGCTCAAACGCATGCAGCCGCATCTGGAAAACGGCAACGGCATGTCCGGGCTGAACTGGCTTGCGACTGACTTGTTGCCCAACGATATCGCCGCAGATGACTGGCGTCAGCCTGACATTAACAGTGAGTCGCTGGCTCTATTGCAGTACACATCAGGATCGACCAGTTCGCCCAAGGGCGTGATGATCACGCATGCCTGTTTTCGCAATAACGTGTCGTCCATGGCGCGGGCATTAAGTGCTACAGCAGATGACCGCATGGTGACTTGGCTACCGCCCTATCACGACATGGGATTAGTAGGCGGTTTGCTGGGATCATTGTTTTTAGGAATCGAAACTGTCGTCTTAACACCCACCACATTTTTGCAGCGACCACTGCGCTGGTTGTCAGCGATTGACGAACATCGCGCCACCATCAGTGGCGGACCCAACTTTGGTTACGAACTCTGCGTACGTCGTATCACCGCGTCGCAATGTGAGCAGCTGGATTTGAGTAGTTGGCGTGTCGCGTTTTGTGGCGCGGAACGTGTACGTGCCACTACGCTGCATCAATTTGCAAAACACTTTTCTGTCAGTGGATTTAAACCGCAAGCGTTTGCTCCTTGCTATGGCCTGGCAGAAGCCACACTGGCGGTATCGTTTGGCACGGGTGCCGTTCAATACGCCGATGCGGAATCTCATCAGCCTGTCGGTAATGTCGCGATAACAGAAGAAGTGTCACAATCTTTGCTCGTCAGTTGCGGTCGTGTGGTTCCGGATGTTCATGTGCAAGTGGTCGATACACAAACTCTGCAGCCTGTAGCAGAAGGACAAGTGGGAGAGCTGTGGATACAAAGCAATGCCCTAGCAGCTGGTTACTGGAACAAACCAGAGTTATCTACAGAAGTATTCAAAGCACATCTTGCTGGTGATAAGACCAGAGCCTATTTACGCAGCGGTGATCTGGGATTCCTGCAGCAAGGTGAGCTGCACGTACTCGGAAGATTAAAGGACCTGATCATTATTCGCGGCGTGAATGTATATCCCGAAGATATCGAAGCGCTGGTTGAACGCATTGATGACGGGTTGCGACCGGCTGGCGCGGTGGCATTCAGCGTTGATCGCGATGATGAGGAACAGCTAGTCGTCGTACAGGAATTGAATCCCGGCGTTAAAGACATGAACTTCGCTGAAGTGACAAACAGGATTCGTTCTGTGATCTCTGAAGTGATGCAGCTTTCGGTTCAGCAGGTATTGCTTGTCGCGCCCGGCGTGGTGCCGCGTACTTCCAGTGGCAAGGTTCAGCGTCGTCGTTGTCGTGAGTTGTATCTTGCGCAGCAACTTGAAGCGGTTCATGACAGCGGACCACAGTCATCCGCATTGGCTGCAGCGAATCCCGAACTGATCAACA
>DATAHE010000075.1:0-11107 GCA_036263355.1 Steroidobacteraceae bacterium
TGAACGGTAATCAATGTTTCCTGTGCAAAGGCACGAACTGCAACATCCTGGCCAGCATTGATCTCGTGCTGAAGCAGTTGCACCGTTTGTTGATGGTCCTTTACCTGCCCTTGCATATAGGCAGCATCAAAGTCGGCACCACTGGCTTTTTCCAGTTTCGCCTTTTCTGCAGCGTGATCTGCATCCACCGCCGTTGGCAGATCGACTTTCTTCTGCGTTGCAAGGGTCTTCAGGTGTTCATTATTTTTCGTATGATCAGAAACCATTTTCTCGGCGAAGTCTTTCACTTCAGTGTTGCTGGCTTTAGATGCTGCCAGCTTGCCCGCTTCCACTTCTGCCATGCCGCCCATTGCCAGCGTCTTCATGAAGTTGATATCGGCAGGTACGCCACTGGGTGATTTGCCTGCAGGGTTAGCGGTGTCTGGATGAGCTGGCGTGCCAGGTGCTTGCGCAAGTGCGGCAGTAGCTGCCAGCATGGATGCAAGAAGAATAATTCTGCGTGATTTCATGGAACCTCCTCAACAAATGATCTTCAAAATGGCCAGCCTTCATAGTGATTGAGCTGCGGAGGACGCACTACGCTGTGATCGCGTGCTCGCGCCATTCGATTTGCTCTTGAATTCGGACATCAGTTCCTGCTTGCGTTCCAGCAATTGCTGACCCAATGCCTTGAGATCAACGTCGGAACTGCGCACTTCAGGAAACAACTCGTTCTGCTCTTCCTTGACGTGATGCTTGATGTACTCACCAAGCACGGTCACTTTGGCGCTCCACATGTCATCAGCAGGCGAGCCTTCCTCGATCTGTGCGATCAGCTCTTTCGCAGACTGATGTTCGACTGCGGCTTCATCAAGCAGGTCGCTATCATCAATCGCTTCGCGTGCGGCTGGATAGAAGATTTCCTCTTCAATGGTCGTATGTACTTTCAGCTCCATGCATATTTCCTGTGCAAGCGATTGCTTGCGCGATTCCGTTCGTGCTTTCTCGAACTGATCAAACAGTCCCTGCACTTTGGTGTGATCTGCTTTCAGCAGCGCAATTGCATCTTGCGTGCTTTTGCCAGTTGTCTTGCGGCGCGAGCCTGTTTTGCTGCCTGATTTGCTGGATGCCATGATGATCTCCGAATGGAATAGTGGTGCGGGTAATAGATCGGAACAGGTGAAACGTATCTTCAACCTGTGCAGGCAACCAGTGCCACACGCCGGAACACCTTGTCAGCAATAGCCGACCGTTATTCATGTTGTTGTGAATGGAGCGTGATAGAAGCGATTAATACAATGACGCCGCTGCACTTCTTCGCGAAATGGTCACGCAACCTTTCATGGAAACATCACATGCGACGACACGATGCATCCATTCATTATTCAGCTCCAGATACCGCGCCCGTTGTGCTTGTTGTTATCGACATGTTCTCGAGTTTCGATGATCCGCAAACAGCACCATTTTTCAAAGCGGCAAAACGCATTGCAGGAAAAATTGCGCGCTTAAGGCAGCGGGCCAACGACAACGACATTCCCACGCTCTTCGCGAATGACAATTATGGTCGCTGGAAGTCCGATGGCAGACAGATGCTGCAATGGGCGGCCCGGTCAGAGCGCGGCAAGCAAATCGTGGATCTGCTTACACCTGGCAACGAGGACTACGTGATATTGAAGCCGAAGCACTCCATTTTCTTTTCCACGCCCATCGAGACGTTACTGCGTTACCTTGGCACGCATACGCTGATACTGACGGGGCTGAGCAGCACTCGCTGCGTGCTGTTCTCGGGCATCGAAGCTTATATGCGCGACTTTCGGGTTTATGCGCCGATGGATTGTCTGGTGTCAGAGGATGTTCGCGAGCATCGCATGGCAAAGTTCTTGTTCGATACGCGACTGAATGCAGACACGCGTCATTCGTCTAGATTGCAACTTGGTCGAATGAAGCGTGCTGCTTCAGCAGATTGAGGCGTCCGTTGTCTGTCTTACCGCCGCAAGAAAAACAAATCGGCCAGTGACTATTGCGTTCGCCTGCAATGCCGCGATTGCCGCTATATCATCTGGCGCGAACCGCGCTCCAATTTCTTTTCTTTCTTGGCTGCGCGTTTTTCTTCGAGTGTCTTTGCAGGTTTTTTCTTTTCCTGCTTTTTCTGATTCATACCCTTGCTCATGTCGCACCCCGTGGATAGTTGCTTGATGATTGATTCATTTGGTTTTGATCGCCAGGCTGTACTTCTAGCGCAACAATGCATAGCTCATCAGGGCAACAGGTTGTGCAGCCTGCGGCGAAGCTTCGATACTTCCGTGCGCAGCAGTACATTCTCTTCGCGCACGAGCCTCAATTTCCACCACAGTACAACAGAGGTACCGGCTATCACAATTGTTGCCGCCATCAGAAACATGCACCCACCCTGGGAATGTTCAAACCCGGCGAATTGGCCGGAAATTAACATAGCACAGTCTGCGGGAAAGAATCGCTTATTTACGGGTATTGGTAATGACGTAGCTGATCATGCTGGGTTGCCACCATCGCGTTAATGATCAAGAGCATCACAAACCTGACCAGGTGTAGTTTGGAATCTCAGTGATAGCCGTACCCAGTTGTATCGTGATTTCGCGGTGTGATGACAGCTCAATTGCTGCAAGGTCACCGGTATATTGAGTAACTACATTGTTATCGGTGACATATACCACAACAGGCACACCGGGATTGCCAGCAACATCATTGAACGATAACGGCTGGCCCCACAGTGCAAAGAGCTGGCCAAGCGTAAACGTCGCAGCGGCAGGTGCTTCAACATGAATGATGCCGCTGGAATCGTGCGTGTGCACTGCGTAATTGCAATGACTGGTAGGTGATGTTTGCACGATGCCAATAGTGGCCGGTACTGCAAGCGCCTGACCATTCAGGTAAATGGAAAGATGCGCGTGCACATGATAGGCCTCGCTTGTGACATTACACTGTAGTCCCGCAATGGGCTGACCTTGCCCGCCATCTGCGGTATCACCATCGGGCCAATGTGAGTCACCCACTTGATGCCGGTCATCCAGCGAGATGGCTGTGGTCGACAACGGCAGCGGACCAGCGCTTTGAGAACTTGAGCTGGAAGCACTGACACTGGAAACTGAACTCATCGAGCTGGCGCTTGAAGCGGACGTACTCGATACGGAACTAGATATAGAACTTGAAGATGAGCTTGAAGAACTAGCTGGATCAGCAGGCACTGGTGGATCATCCTGCTTGTTGCAACCGGACAGCAACATCAACGCACAACAAGTAAATACCAGTGATGACCATATTGTCTTATGGTGTGGGCTCAGGATAGTGCCATTACGGTCCATCATAAATTCTCTGTGTGAGCTCTGAATTGATTCAGAAGAAAGGCCAAACACAATGCAAAGATAAAGCTGTCAATTCTTCATTTGTGTAGTCCGGCATCTTTAATCGGCGTACGTAGACTTCTAATGAACCCGCTCCACAGATCATTGCGCTTCCTCTACATCTTCTTCCGGACCCTGCTCCAGGTCGTTTGCTTCCGTAGAGCTACGGTCTATGAATTTGCTGAAGCGGCTGGGCTCACCCGATGCCGTTTTGTCCTGATAAAGAAAAGCAAGCGACTTACGATCAAAGGTTTCGAAGAAAGTATCCCAGTCGACTTCTGCGAGCTTTTCATCCGGAGGATTGAAGTCAATTTTCAAAACACCATTGTCGCCTGTCTCTGCTACAACCGCAGGATGACCCCCACGTTGTTGCACCCAGCTTTTGATGCGTTGGTGATCAATGGTTGCGTAGGCGCGCGTCATGATTGCTCCGAATGAATGGACTTGAATGGATGGGCTCAACGATGGACTCAAAGGCAGCATAGTAGGCACGCGACTCTGGACACAGCGCTCCTTACTCCATATTTGTTGTAAGACGATTTTTTGATTTGTTCAGACGTTTACTTGTTGTTATGAGGCGGCATGAGTGCACAACATGTAAGAGCAGGCTGATGCCACACAGCGAACTTCACGTCTGTTGGATGCGTTGCTGTTATGAGATATTGAAGTCGAAGCAAGGAACCGGGCTAACTTGTACAGCATCCGGAATTGATCATTCGCTAACACGAAGCATCGATTCTCATCTGACTGAACTGACCGGCCTTGATTCTTGCTTCCGCCCGAACCGCTCTAACCCAGCGGTTCGGGTTTTTTTATTTGAGCTGGCACGACCAACCGCGAAGATCTGATAGCCGCGTCGCGGCATGCAATAAAACTATACGAACTCTCTTGGGGCAGATGTACGTGATGCAGTAAGCACTGCTCGTAGACTATCGAAGCAGGTTGGAAGCGAATTGAGTTCGATCTTAGGTGCCGCGTGCTTGCGACGGACCCGGTGCAGCGTTTCCTATGGTTACCTTGTGTGATTGCACCAGCACTTTCACTTTATCTGCCAGTATTCCGGCGCCAAAATTTCTCATGCGTTCCAGAAACGCCGGCGTAATTTCAAATCCCTTCGGAACCAGCAACGTACCCATGGGCGTACGCAGGTCATTCAGAAACACCATGCCGGGTTGCACAATGCGCAATGGAATTTCCTGGATTTCAGTTTCACCCGTACCAGCGCCAATGAACTCAGCAAACCTGTCGGCCAGCTGCATGTCCTGATACTTGGGCTGCCCTCGCAAGGTTTGCATCACCACATCAGCGCTGTGGCCCTGGGCCAGCAAAGCATCATAGTCGAGGACCAGCCGCAGTATTTGTGCGCCGGTTTTCACCATGCCATCCGGTACAGACTTGACCGCACCGGCAGCTTGCTTCGCGTCCTGATCGTTGATCATTTCAAGTATCTGCAATACAGGCTCAAGACGCGGAATGTGACCAAGCAATGTATTTGCTACTTGCGGAACACCACTGGCCAATATTTTTTCTTCTGGTGTCAACCGTTCACCGTAATAAACCTTTTCCACCAGCTCTATCGGTAGCGATATATATCCGAGCTGTGACAGCATCGCCGATGCTTCCAGCTGCCAGAATCCTTTGTAACCAAGATGTTCGCCAAACTCAGTCGCAAGACGCTTGACTCGGTTGGTGCGACCGAATGCAACGGGATTGGTAATGGCAAGAACATCAATCAATGATTTGATACAGCCGACCAGTGTTTCCTGCAACAACACTTTCTCTGCAACCATTAATCGATGCTGGGTAACGCCAGCTTGCAGTGCTGCCTTTACCTGATCAGGCGAACATGGCTTTGTCAGGAAGCGGAATATCTGGCCTTCGTTTACAGCACTGACGGCAGCTTCTCGACCGGGCTCACCAGTAAGCAGGATGCGAGTTGTATTCGGGTACAACCTCATCACTTGCTTGAGGAAAGTTGCGCCATCCATATTGGGCATGCGCATGTCAGAAATCACGACCGCAACCCCATCAACATCGGCCAATGTCTTGAGGCCCAGTTGACCACTGTTCGCAGTCAATACGCGATACTCCTTGCGAAGATAGAGCGCCATTCCATCCAGCACACGGACTTCATCATCCACACATAAAATTTTTGGCAGATCAGGTTGCGTCATTGATCTCTCACTCAATTTCAGGCCGCGATCTCAACGCTGGCAACCCGTTGCATCGCTTCGTGCCAACTATAAGGCGGATTTGATTGATTGAAATAATTTTCATCAACAATGGGACTCTGTTCACTACTCAGTGGCAGGGCATGAGCTTCGTCGGGAACGACAAGCGTGTGTGCGGTATCCAGTATGCATAACAGATCAAATTGCGCATGTGGGAGACGGGTGGGTACGTGATGAAATGCGACGGCTTCCACAATCTGATAGGGAAACCCCCAAAGACCCAGTAGATAAGCACCGATTTCCGCGTGGCTCGCGCCCACTACTTCACGCTCAGCTTGCTCTGTGGGAATCCCCACCGTCTGTGCATGCATTAACGCGGCAGTTAGTTCCTTTGGACATTCCTGCAGCAAAATCCAGTAGCCAATATCATGTAGCAGCCCCACCAGCATGGCGTCATCCTGCATTGAAGTACCGCGCGCCAGCGCCATACATGCAGCTGCACTGAGCTGCGCATTCGCTTGCAGTTTTTCCGGATCCAGCCCCTGCACCCCTTCTATTTTGTGCCATTGCGAAAACACTTCGGCAGACATCACCAGATTGCGGATGGTGGTGAATCCAAGATGATTCACCGCCTGCTTGATGCCGGTCGCTGGTTTGGGCAGACGAAAGAACGCGGAGTTAACGACCTGTAATACTTTCGCCGCAATCGCGGGGTCACGAGTAATGATCTCTGCAACGGTTGTCGCCTGCACATTTTCTTTCGACAGTGCAGCCTGTAACGCAGCGTATGTTTTTGGCAGTGCGGGCAGCGCGCCAATGCGTCCCACCAGTGCTTGCAGTTTGGGACTTTGCAGCAATGCATCCAGCAGCAAGCAACGTTCAATCATTGCTTCTACCTGCGCCATGTCACAGGGCTTGCTCAAATAGCGATGCGCCAATGACACCAGCTGCAATAGCTTTTCTTCCTCGGCATAGCCCGACAACACCATCCGTATTGTCTTCGGCCATCTCTTCTTAACCGTCGACAACAGATCTGCTCCATCCATTCCGGGCATGCGGATGTCGCTCACAATCAGATCTACTGGATTGGCTGTCAGCTCTTCGAGCGCCGCCATGCCACTTTCTGCAAACACCATCTCCCATTCTTTGCGTCGCTTGTACAACCTGCTACGCAGCCCGCCAAGCAGGTTCTGATCATCATCAACGAATAACACGCGCTTCATGCTCAATTCTCCTCACTACTCTGCTGACGACCATTTACCGGCAAACACAAAGTAAATGCTGTTCCTTCACCCGGCTTGCTGTTTACACGTATGTCACCGCCATGCTTGTCGATAACAATTGAACGCGTAATAGCCAATCCCTGCCCGGTGCCACGACCAACTTCCTTGGTTGTGAAAAATGGATCGAAGATTTTTTCCAGGTTCTCTGTGGGAATACCGCATCCATTATCTGCGATGGAGACTTCAACGACATCACCGGCCAACTTAGTACTGATTGAAATAACTCCGGTACTGATATCCTTTCCTGAATCATGAATCGCATGTGCGGCGTTAACAATCATGTTCAGAAATACCTGATTCAGCTCGCCGATATTACACACCACCATCGGTACTTCACCAAACTCCGTATTTACCGCTGCCAGGTATTTGTATTCATTCGTGGCCACCGTCAGCGTAGTCTGCAATGCCTGGTTGATGTCAGCGGGACTTTGCTCAACTGCATCGGGATGAGCGAATTCTTTCATTGCGCGCACGATGCCAGCCACACGATTAGCTCCGTCAAACGTACGTTCAAATGCTTTGGGTATCTCTCCCTGAAGGAATTCAAGATCGATGGCGTTCATCGCCTCCTCTATTTTTGCCAGAATACTTTCTGCTGACTGTCCTTGTTCTAGATCATGTTTTGCAGCACGACAAAGATTCAACACGGTGTTGATGTCTTCGCATGCAGATTGCAAAAAGTACAGACTATCGTTAACAAACTGAATAGGTGTGTTGATCTCGTGTGCAACGCCTGACGCCAGACGTCCTACGGACTCAAGTTTCTGCGACAGGCGCAGCTCGGCAGCCATCTGTTCTCGTTGCAATATTTCATCAACCAGTTGCTGTTTCAGTTCGTGGCGCTTTTTTTCACTTTCGCGTTGTTCGGTTACATCATGACCCACGCCCACGATGCCGGATATATTTCCCTTGATGTCGCGAATTGGTACCTTGGTTGTCAGATAAGTGCGAATGACTCCGGAGGTCTTGTCCAGAACCCGTTCCTCTCGATTCATCAACGGCTCGGTGGACTTGATGATTGCCTGTTCATCGTTATAAAACGCCTGTGCCATTTCTTTTGGGAAGAAATCAAAATCCGTCTTACCCTTCAGTTGTGCGGGCGTGCAACCCATGCCACGCGCAACATGCGAGTTGCTGACCAGAAAACGGCTATGTAAATCCTTTGCGTAAATATTTACAGGTAGCAAATCGATAATAGTTCGGAGCATGTTCAGCTCTTTGAGAAGAGCGGAGTCCTGCTCAGCGTTTGTGTTTGTGCTACTCACAACGATTGCGCTCCAAGCGACCTGAACACATATAGGAAAATACTTACGGACGTGAATTATCTACACAAGCTCGTTAGCGACCAACGATAGCCGTTCTGAACAACTTAAGATAAGTATGGCTACCGAAATTGCGAGCTGTACAGGAGACAGGCTAAGTGGCCGGATTCCGACCATCGTGCTTCGTTGCAGGCCGGTTGGTGTCGCATCCTCCCAGATACACCAACGGGGCAACATAGGACATTCCCTTGATTGGCGCATAGCCCGTAATCAACCTATGCAGTTATTCAAGCAGGCAACGCCTGTGGATTCACGCTTGAAGTGGCGGCTCCGCAACGATGGTCACACCCAATTTTAGCGCCTTCTTCCGCAGCGCCAGTACTTGCTTATCACGCGACACCAGTGCATCTGCCCTGCTATGGAATGCCAATGCAAGAAACAGCTGATCGTCTGGGTCACGACATTGTGGAAAGCCTTCCGGTAACAACAAGTTGTTCATTCCAAACTCGTCAGGCACCTTCGCAGCACGACAGACTGACTGATACACGGAATAGACTTCACTCTGTCGTTGCTCGTCCAGCTTCAGCACGGGATAGTTCAACACACGACGCAGTTCAACAAGCGCAGCCTCATGCGATAACAGCAACACATCGCCATGATTAACCGCATTGGTAAAATCAATCAGCGCTGGGCGACGGAATACCAGCCAGTCGAGAACAACATTAGTGTCAAGGACAAGAGTGAGCATTCGCACCAGAACAACTACGGCCTTTCAGCGACAGCTTCATCTCTAACTGTTTGAACAGCAAAAGAGATTGGCGGCAGGCCAGATTGATACCGTTCATACATTGCTGAATATGCCGCCTCGATATGCCGGGCAAACTTTGCTGTGTCGAATAGCGGGGAATTCCGTACAGCCTCTGCCACCTTATTTTTGATCTCAGCCAATTGCACCGGGGCGCTGGCGAGCTGAACAGCCCTGCATTCGAATGCCTCAACGGTGGTGGTGATTAGTTCTGGCAGTTCCAGCGTGTGCAAAATGCTACCCGCAACGCGACTAGCGAAAGAGCGTCCCATGCGCGTTAACAACGGAACACCCGAACGTAACGCGTCACTGGCGGTGGTATGCGCAGAACAGGGAAATGTATCCAGAAACAAATCTGCCATACGGAAGCGCGCGAGATAAAGTGCAGATGGAATACGCTCAGCGAATATCAGCCGACTGTCGTCGATGCCACGACGCTGCGCTTCAGCACGAAGATTGCTCGCAGCAGCTTCACCATCGTAAAGCAACCACAACACACTTCCGGGCACTTGCTGCAGAATGCGCACCCACGATGAAAATGTTTCGGGCAGAATTTTATAGCTATTGTTGAAGCTGCAAAAAATGAAACCCTTGTCGGGTAATCGCAACTCGGCACGCGTGAATATCCTGTCAGCAACTTCTCGTTGACGATCATTTACCTGATAACAGTGCGGGAGATAGACGACTTGCTCCGCATAATATTGTTGGCAGTCTTCCGGTATCACTGTCTTGTCGGCAATGATGTAATCCCACTGCGTACTGCCCATGGTGCCGGGTGTGCCGAGATAGTTGACTTGCACAGGGGCAACACGTTGAACGAACAGATTTTCGCGACAGTCCTGAGTAAAGCCCTTCAGATCTATGGCAATGTCAATTTCCATCTGTCGCGACAACCTCACCACGTCATGATCTGGCACGTGCCGCACATCAATGAACTGATCGAAAGCCTTCTTCAGTCGATTACGCATTGGATCATCGGCGACCGGGCCGAATGAAAATGCGATCAATTCATATCTGTTGCGATCATGCAGCTCGAACAATTCGGCCATGAGATGTGCAGTAGCGTGGTTGTGAAAGTCGGCGGAGAAGTATCCCAGCCTTATCTTCTCGTGCCGGGAGAACGTTCCGATCGCGGGCGCGGCTTGATTGAGCTGGTTCAGCCACAACCTGGCAGCTTGATGGTGAACATGTGGATCATCCAGCAACGGCAATACGGCGAATGGCTGTGTGACAACACGTTGATTATTGATGTGCGAAACAAGTGTTTCGATTTGCGCAGGGAGGTCGTTCCAGTCGCAACATCGTGTCTTTGAGTGAATTGATAGTCCCAATGCAAAACCAAGATCAGGGTTAAGGGCAAATGCGCGTGCATAACTTGCAGAGGCCTCCTGAAAGAGTTGCAAAGAGTTCTGTATCGCCGCTTTGCCCAACCATGCTTCAGCGTAATTCTGCTGAAGTTGCAGGCAACGATCAAAACTTGCCAGCGCTTCCTGTGAGTTATCCATGGCACTTAGCAGCTGGCCGCGCAGGTTCCAGCCGCGTGCGAAATCCGGGAGGTGCTGCAGGATCAGATCGATGCCTTGTAATGCCTCGGCGTAACGACTCGCTGCAAACAGCGTCATCACGCGGCAATAGCGTGCATCGACATGGTCGGGTTGTAGTCGAATGGCATTACTCAAGCTCTGTTCAGCTTCGTTGTAGCGCTGCATACGATGCAACACAAGTCCGCGGTTGAACCACACACCCGGCATGTCGCTCCGCAATTGCAACGCCATCTCGTAACTGGAGATGGCCTCACCCAGGCGATTGAGGCTGCAGAGCGATATGCCTCTACCGTTATACAACTCTGCCGAAGGACCCTGCACTTGCAACGCGGTATCAAAGCACTGTAGTGCCTGCGCTGATTGACCCATGGACTCCAGCGCATCGCCCAAGCCAGTTAACGCTGCAACATGTTGTGGCTGCTGACTCAGCACAAGTTGATAAAGCTGCGCTGCCTGTTGCCATTGATTCTGTTGATGCGCCGTTAAAGCCCGCTGCATCAACTGATCAATATGGGGGTTGGAGTTATTTGCATTCATTGGAGAAAGAGCATCGTTCCATGAAGCAGATTATCTGTCGATTGCAGGGCTGAGCCCTGACGATAATACCTCGGCTGTTAATGTCAGCGCTTACAAACTCGCTCCCTGACGTCATTTACTTTTTCTTTGCCAGTCCAAAGAAAAAG
>DATAHE010000076.1:0-3198 GCA_036263355.1 Steroidobacteraceae bacterium
TAGCGATACGCAACACTTCTTTGCCAGCTGCGCGATACAAATGCGCTGGGTACTGGTTGAGTATGCCCGCAAGCGTAAACGCAAACGCCAGGTGTCGGTTTCCATTGATGATGCGAACGACGAAACATCCATGGTTGAAGCGGAAAGCGACGAGCTGCTGCTTGAATTGCACGAGGCACTGGAACAGCTCTCCATCCTTGATCCCATTGCTGCAAAAGCCTGTGACCTGCATTACTTCGGTGGTCACACTACCCAGGAGATCAGTTCCATTCTGCACGTCTCCACTGCCACGCTGGATCGCAAGATGCGCTTCGCCAGAGCGTGGATGAAGTCGGAGTTTCAGGGCATTCGCAAGGCGATTGTCTAACCCTCTCGTTAATCTCCACATCCATGAACTGGATGCGGAGATTTTATTTGTGGTGCTGCGTTTAAACAGCAGCGCATGAAGACAGCGGAACATCTCTTGATCACTTCTTGAAATTCACCGATACCACCTGTCCGGTGTAACGAATTGTTTTTGCATCGACCCCAGTGCCACCACCGGCTTGATCAACCAGAATAACTTTCAATTCACGCGTCTTCACCAGCGCAGGGAATGATCCATTGCGCTTTCCGACGCTGAGTGTTTTACCGGCATCATTCCATTTCAGATCAAACGTGGCGCGTTGTCCTTTTTCATAGGCATAGGTTTCGTTGTCATCTTCATAGATGGTAAATGAGGCATCGGCACCAGGATAAATATAAATCTCATACGGTGCATCTGGCTTCTCGGTGGCGAATTGCACTTTTGGACCCATTGGCACAATGGAACCAGCACGCACATAAACAGGAAACTTGTCGATGGTGTAATTCTGCTTTACGTACTGGCCACCGGCATAACGTTGATGTGTCCAGAAGTCAAACCATGCTGCGCCCGCAGGCAGATACGTTGACATGGAGTTATCCAGTTGCTTCTTTTCTTTTTCAGCTAACAGATTCTTTTGCTCCGTCGGCGTGCGCCACGCAATGCGGAAGAATCGGTTACCCGTACCTTGATGGTATTCACCTTTCAATGCAACACGCTGACCTTTAGTCAATGCAACGTGAACACTCTTGCTACGCTTTGCGCCATAGGTCCAGTCTTCAATCAACAGCTTGTTGTCAACATATAGACGACCACCATCATCAAACTCAAGGCCCAATTCATAGTCACCAGTCTCGGGTACGGTCAATGTGCCTTGCCAGCGTGCCGAGAAATAGGTGAAGCCATCGAGTCCCGGCGGTGGATTTGCCAAAGGAGGACCGGGCCAGGAATGATCAACGGTTTGATCCACCGTTTTACCGGCGGGCCTGTCGAAGTCCACACCGGAATAATATTGAACATCCATACCGACAGCCCCCGATGCGGTACGCAACACATCAGCTGGAATGGTGCTCAATGGCGGATCACTGACGTGATACATCGCGCGTGTCACCGGCTGCACCAGAAAAGCTGGGCCAAACATGAATTCATCATCCAGCTTGCGGGCTTTTGTATCGTCAGGAAAATCCATTGGTATGCCACGCATCATGGTGTAACCATTAGATGTAGTTTGCCAGCCCAATGAATAGATATACGGCAGCAATTGATAACGCAGATTGGCGGCATCCAGTAATGATTTATAAGTTTCCGGCGCTGAGGTTTTGAACAGATAAGGTTCACGTTCGATGCTGGTTCCGTGAATACGATACACCGGATTGAAAATACCAAACTGGTTCCATCGCGAATACAACTCCTGATACTCCTGATTCTGTTCACCACCGGGATAATTCATCACAAAGAATCCGCCGGTATCCTGTGTCCAGTAAGGCAAGCCTGCCATCGCGACATTGATGCCACCAGATATTTGATTCCGCAATGTCTGCCAGCTAGCAGTGGTATCTCCCGACCATGGCAACGCCGCATAACGTTGTTGCCCTGCCCATGCTGAGCGCGTGAGAGTGAATACACGTTTGTCACTCGTGGCGCGCTGACCCTGATAGGTGCCTTCAGTGGTCAGCAAGCTATACACATTAAGATAGCGAGTGAAATCACCAAGCGCATTGTTGCCCAGTCCTTTGATGTCGTGTTCGACCTCATTCGGATCGTGACATGCGCCACCCACTTCGACTTCGGTGCCATCCATCCATAGCGCATCCACACCTGCATCCAGCAAGCCACTCTTGATGTGCTTGAAATAAATTTTTCTGCCTTCTGGACTAAATGCGTCGTACACGCGCGCCTGCTTTGAGATCCAGTGCAACGGTTCAAATCTCAATCCCTTCGCATCCAGTTCGTGTGCAAGTTCAGTGTCATTACCAATCGATGGCCAGATGGATGCCATCAGCTTCAGATGCAATTGATCATGCAGTGTTTTGGTTAATCCTTTTGGATCAGGGAAACGTTCTTTATTCCAGATCATGCCGCTCCAGGTACCATCTTTATCGCCGCCCCAGTACTGCCAGTCCTGCACGATGTAATCGAGTGGAAACTGTTCGCGACGGAAGGTGCTGGCAACATCGAGCAGTTGTTGCTGCGTCTTGTAGCGCTCCTTGCTCATGAACAAGCCGAATGCCTGTTTCGGCAACATCGGCGCATCGCCAGTCAACTTGCGATAGCCACGAACCACGCCATCCATGTCATCGCCCGCAATAAAGTAATAATCAACACCCGCTGGCGCACTTTCTGCCCACAACGTTGCGCCCTTTGCGTCATCCTTGAAAGTCATCTTGGAATAAATATCCCACAGCAATCCATAGCGTCGTGTGGACATCATGAACGGCACAACAATGCCAATATTGGTTTGCACCAGCAGTACTTCCTTGCCGCGATAATCCATATACGGTGAGTTGTATTGGCCCAATCCGTATAGCGACTCATCGGATTGCGGTTGAAATGACTGTGTCACTTCATAGGTGGGCGCACCGGATATCTCCACCTTCTTGAGCGATTGCGGTTGATCAACTCGTTCCTGATACAGCAACTCACCATTTGCTTTAAGGAAGGTCAGCGCACCCGTCTTGCGTGACACATTAATACGCAGTTTCTTTGACAGGATGGACAACGACTCGGGTAACTGCTGGAGCGTGAAAGCAACCTTCGCAGGCTTCTCTATCACCACTAAACTAGGTTGCGTGGTAAATACGGATCCATTACTTGCATTCACACGTACCGTATCGTCACCGTAGAAGATCACGTTC
>DATAHE010000077.1:0-6420 GCA_036263355.1 Steroidobacteraceae bacterium
TTTATCTGCACACGTCATTGATAGCGATGAAATCATAAACACCAACGATGCACCAGACATCCTGAATCGATTCAACTTGCAGGACGGCCTGGTGTGCCTGAATAAAGATCAGCCCGGTGGACTGTGTCAAAACTATCAAACGCGTTACCTGTGCAATGGCAGGTGGACTGCCTGGCAGGACAATGATGATCCAAGTTATTCCGGTGATTGGGAACAACGTAACGGTTTTAAAAACCTGTGCGCGTCACCCGCTGGTATACAGGCGAGATATAAAACGGGAAGTAAATGGATCATTTTCAATGGCCCTCCAGATCGACTGGTTGAGTTCGACAACAAGGGTCTCGTTTGTCACAACGCAGATCAGAACAACTTCCAATGTTCAAACTACGTCGTCAGATTTGAATGCCCTTAAAGCACTTCTGTTAATGGACCCGACGCAAAGGCAAAGTTCAGGCTGGCGGGTCTAATAACCAAGCGGCTATAACATATTTTGAATTCTCAACGAAAGGTAATCACTGTGAATAGATTGGCGTCGAGACTGAGTAAGCTTAAAGTTCAATTGTTTTGTGCGGGTTTATTGCTGTTTACATTTGCAATGCCAGCGATGGCGATATCCACGTGGTTCCATGTGCGCATGGATCTTCCGATAGTGCCAATCAGCAATCAATGGACCTGCCCTTTTCCACAGCCTAATGGCGCTGATGATTGGGCTGACTTTTCTCCTTTTTCGCCAACCGTTCTAACGTTGCCTGGAAAAATCACAACACATGATTTTAGATGGGACAATGGTCGCACCTGGGCATCGGGAGTACGCATAGAAGTTCCGACCATGGCAAGAATTTCCGGGAACAACGGGTTTTACGATACCGGCGGCATGGGAAATCGTGCCGTGATACAAGCAATCTACGCAGTGTTCTTGAACAGACACACGCCCTTATCAGGTATGTCAATCGACCCGCGGGGTTCATTGCTCGTTAACGATATCGTCCCTGCCATGTACAGCGACACCATCATGACCTCTGTTATTAACCAGGTTCGCAAAGCGACTGGCATTTCTGATGGCGGCGATGGTTCCATCGAACAGCTGGCGGCAGGTCTTCAAGCTGGCAGTGGCTATTATCTTTCATGTGCACCAGGTGGTTTATTCGGAGCTGGCTCGTCACAGATTTATACCAGCATCAGCTTCATGCCAAATATCGACATCTCAGGATTTTCTGACCTGTTGCTTGATGGCACCATCATGATTTTGCAGACTAACAAACTGGTATGGAATTCATCCAGAAAGGCATGGGGTTACGGCGAGGATGGCCTTTACCTGGTGAAAAGCATTAGCCGTCAATCATCGTTCACTCTTTTTGGCCTAAGCTATAGCGACACCTATACGCTCTATGATGTTGCCAATGGAACCACCAAAGTTGTTACACCGGGGAGCAGATCGATAAAGAACATCTGGTCGACAGGCAGTGTTTCTGCTCCGCACACGGTAACGATTCTTGATGACGGTAGTGACTACGCTGAAGTTGTCCTCGGCTTCGCTGGCATGGACCCACTGGTCAATCATTACTAAGCATCGCTGCAAGCGGTGCCCGCGATGAAACGCCTGGGCACTGTCTAAGAAATTCTATCTCTCTACCGATGTTCGCTTTAAGTAGCATCGCTTACTGCGCATCGCACCTTAATAAGTAGCTGAGAGATCAAGTACTGACCCGATTCATAAAGAATCGGGTAGCTAATCTTTCTTTTAATAGTCCAGCGCAGTAGTACCGTCAACATCTCATTGAGCATGTAGCAACCAGATATTTGAGGCGGCTACAGGTTTATGGAAGGCGAGATGACGTCCGTCTGGCGATGCGTACATTCGCCCATCAACCGCATTTAGTTCCTGATGCAGAACATGCGCGTCGCCCTTACTTGAGATATGAAGATACCTGAGTATGTCACCTTCACTGTTATAGGCACTGACGTAGTAACCCGCACCTTGAGCATCCCAGCTAATTGTTCTGAGTGGATCCTGACCATGTACATGTAGGCGCGCAACGGTTGCAGGGCTTACTCGAAGATCGATGACACCAATTACATTCGGATCATTTGCAGTATCAATGAAAGCGATAAAGTTGCCATCCGGTGAGATGTCCCAGTCACAAAACGTCATCCCCGGCACCCACTTTATTCTTGAGAGCGCTTTGCCCTTGCCATGTACAGGGTCAAATGCGTAGAACAAAGTCTGTCCCTGCGCATGCTCGGCAAGAACGCAGCGATCTTGTCGAGCACAACGCAACAGCCGGTATGAATCTGGTTGCGTATCAATGACCGACTTTGTACCGTCATCCATCGAAACTCGCATCATCGTTACCGGAGAATGAAGTCGCAGCACGTGGTCGTCACTGACGAAGTAAAACAAGAACCGCTGATCTGCCGACATGACTGGAAAGTACTTGTCATGCTCATCATGTACCATCGTCTGTGCGTTAACTTCGTCAATGCCTTGCTTGAAAATGTCATAGTGCCCTTCCCTGTCGGCATAGAACAAAACAGTTTTGCTGTCATTTAGCCACCCGGCAGGACGATGTGGACTCTCATTAAGCGTAAGACGCCGGACATTCGCGATGTCATTACCATCTTCCGACACATCAGCGGTAAAAATGCCGGAGATACTTTTGGCATTCAAGACTATAACGTCACGACCATTGCTACTCGCACTGATTGTCAGGGTGGTAAATCCAGGCCATGCTCCCAGCTTCTTGGGCCTGCCCGGCCATCTGGCGTTCAACTCAACGGAGATGATTTCTGCCTCATGCTCTCGTTTTGCGACCAGTAAACGATCAGGATTTGTCAGTACAAAATCAAAAATAGAATCGGAGGATGTATATAAAACAGTGATAACACCAGAGACAATGTTTTTTGACTCAATAGAAAATCGGTAATCACCCCTTCCGGCACGGCAATATATTATTGATTGGCCATCATTAGAAAATTGTGGATGTAATCCATAGACCTCTTTATCAGGCGCCGACGCAATCTTTATTGCATTCATGCCGTTGCGGTCTACCATCCACAATTGGTTCTCGTTCCTGACAAATACTATCTTGCCACCATTCGGCGATGGAGCCGCCATGCGTGCATCGTGAATTAGCAGGTCAGGTTGTCCTCCAAAAACTGACTGGCTCCACACCTGTGATTCATGAGTTTTGGAATCGATACCGCTGATCAGCAAATGAGCTCCGTCCGTGAACCAGACGATGTAGCTTGGAATCACATCCTTCGGCAGAGGCAGTGGATGTCGATCCACGGCATTTGCATTGCTGATAAACAAATGATCCTCTTCGGCGAATGCAATCATGTGGCCATCCGGTGATATCGCTGCCGCAATGATGGGTAACTCTGCTGAGTTGGTGGTCAGCTGCTTGGCCGCAAAATCGGATGCTCTTGAATACCACTGAACGATCAGCCATACCGCAACCACACTGATCGACATTATCATCAATACAAAGAATGGATTTACTGCTGATACGAGACGTCTCCGCGCTGTCAGAACCGGCGCTGACGATGCGACTGTTGCCGGAGCGTCCGATGCAGATTCAACATCATCGTGCGCATCACTGCGAATCGTCACTGGTGAACAAAACCGATATCCCTGGCGAGGTGCTGTTTCTATGTACCGCTCCGCGTTGGTTGCATCCAGTCCTCGACGTAATAGAGAAATACTGCGCCGGACTGCGCTATCTTCTACGATGACACCCGACCATAGGCCCTGCAGCAACTCGTCTTTTGAAATAATTGAGCCGTGCCGTTCAATCAGATACAGCAACATATCAACTAACTTAGGCTCAATAGGCACTAGCTCATCGCCGCGATACAGCACTCGGGTCTGCGTATCAAGACAGTACTCATCGAAACAGTAGATAAGTTTTTTGGACATCCCCAAGACACGCCACGTTGATCTAGTTAGAGCGGCGATTATATTGGATAACTCAGACTTTTATCGAATACGTTGCTGTCGTTCTGGCTGCGACCTCTCCTTGTGTCACAGCGGTCGCAATCTCGATTAGCTCGAGACCAGACTGACGATTGGGCCGCGAAAAGAAAGCAAGATACGTGATCAACATGTCCACCACGTTGGCGCCTGTCAAAGGCAAGTCACAACGCGGTTTAAATTTAGCGCTACCATCTTTGGCACAGCGCTCAATCGCCACCACCTTGTGAGAAGACCTCATTGATTGTTGTTGTGGCTAACGAAGCTTTGCAATGAAGACGACATCACGCACCAAATCCACTCTAGATAATTCCATAGCAACATCATATTAATTATCTAACAACCAAGCACTCTTCCGCGTGATAGCGTTCTGCGATTACTCAACAAGTTCACACCTTGCTGTGGTGCACAAGATGATTGCTCCTTTCCTGGATAACCCTGCTACGAAGAAGATGGGTTGACAAGGGACGAATTTAGATGAGCAGCGATACTTTTGACGCCAAACGTTTACAGATGCACGGGGACATTAATCATGAAGAAAACAGTATTTGGTCTTGTTGCGACATCGCTCGCGCTGGTTTCTTTGCTGGCCGCAGCAGATGAACTGAGTGGCTATGTACAAAATTGCGAAAACGAATTGGGTTTCGCTGCGAGTGAAGTTCCTACACTTGATTGCAACAACGGTGAGTTGTTTGCAACGGACGATGACACTCCAATAAATGATTTTGCAGGTCATCTACGCGTTAACACACATGTGGATCTTGCGTTTGCTTGCCGTTGGGTACTCACCCGCAGCCCAGGCGTTACCAGCGCAGTGAGCGTCGAACTGCTTATCCACAATCGCGATAATGGCGCCACCTGTTTTTTTGCTGCAAAAGATCCCAATCCGGTTGCTGATGATGATCCTGTGATTTCAACGACGATTGTTTCGCCAACCGCGTCAAATGCATCCAGTTATTGGATGCAACCTGCAGAATTAAACGCGAAGAAGCTTAGAAACTTCGATGGAACTAATACCCACGCCAACTTACGATGCGTCGGCTGCCATGTAGCTGGGCCTTATATCGCCTCTCCTAATATCGCACCTTTTTTGGCGAAATTTGGTTTGCTTAACGATGGCCACGATACATTTGCCATCAAGTACCATGCAGTACTACCACCTTCGCCTACAATTTTTGGCATTACTTGGGGGCTAAGTTCCTTCCTTGTTTGGAACAGCACTATCCAAGCCAACAATTCGACAAGTGGACTGGCCACCTGCGCGGCCGGTTGCCACTCTATTGGACTCAATTCGACAACAGAGACGCTGTTTGGCATTTCTGAATTCAGCATAATACCGTCGTTAAAAGACAATATTGATTCCATTACACCCGCTGGCTACATGCCCGCGGATAAGCCGTCTAACAAAGATGGCGGAGCTAACTATCGTTGGGTCAACATGGATATACCCGATGGTCCCGGCGATGAAGGGGAATCTGAAACGCTCGCGGATTTGAAAATTAATTACCAGCGATTCTATTGCAGCAATCCTGTTTCTCTTTCTGCACGTCGCGTCGATAGCGGCGTCGTCATTAGCACTAGTGATTTTCCTGACACGTTCAATCGGTTCAATTTGCAAGATGGTTTGGTGTGCCTGAACGCGGATCAACCCAGTGGCCGCTGCCAGAATTATCAAACACGTTACCACTGTAATGGAAGGTGGACTGCATGGCAGGACAATGATGACCCCGGCTCTTCCGGTGATTGGGAATTGCGCAGAGGCTTCAAAGGCATATGTGCATCACCAGACGGGATACAGGCCGGGTATAAAGTTGGTAACAAATTAATCTTTGCGCCGGGGCCCATTGATCGATTGGCTGAGTTCGATAACAAAGGATTGGTTTGTATCAACGCAGATCAGAACAACGGCCAATGTTCAAACTACGTTGTTAGATTTGAGTGTCCGTGATTAAGAAACGAATGGGGTTTGTGTCATGAAAAAAATGATATGTCTATTGATGGCCATACCTCTTGCACTTGTTTCTTTGACTTGCGCAGCAGCCGTTGACTTCAGCACGGTTACTAAATATGCGGCGGCGTGCGAAGACGAACTGGGCTTCAATGCCGCCGACGTGCCTTCGTTTAATTGCAATGATGGTTTGGTCTTTAACAGTGCGAACGATACGGTGGGTCATGCGAACGTCAGCGGGTATGTTGATATGGTTTTTGCTTGCCGTCATTTAAGTGAAGATGGTTTCTCCGCAGTGAGTGTCGAGTTACTGATTCATAATCGCGCCAGCGGATCCACGTGTTTTTTTGCCGCGAAAGACGCTCGACTTCATCCTGCTCCTGGCACCGATCCTGTCATTTTCGCCGATATTGGTTCACCATTCGCCTCGAACGCAGATGACTATTGGACTACGCCATTTAACCTCAGCTTGGTTACTACCACTTCTGGAAGCGGTAGT
>DATAHE010000078.1:0-3675 GCA_036263355.1 Steroidobacteraceae bacterium
GTTCCTGTTAGTTCAATACAACCATAGGTGGCGTTTTTTCTGTGATGACGTTGTTTTCCAGTCCGAAGGACATGTGGAGTCACCGCACACGGTTTGTGCTGGCAGAAAAAGATGTCACGCTCGATATCATTGATGTCGATGGCCGTTCGTTGCCTGCGGATCTGCTCGATCTTAATCCCTATCAAAGTCTGCCGACATTGGTGGAGCGCGATCTGGTGTTGTATGACTCGCGCATCATCATGGAATATCTTGATGAGCGATATCCGCATCCGCCCTTGATGCCGATTGATCCCATTACGCGTGCACGTTTCCGTATTGCCATCTATCGCATTGAACGCGACTGGTACACGCTGGCTGCCGATATTGAGCAGACGAGTGATCGCAAACGCAGCGAAGAGGCACGCCAGACCTTGCATGACAGTATCATGGCTAATGTCGAAGTATTTCGCGCTGCACCTTATTTTCAATCACCTGATTTCACTCTGGTGGATGCCACTATCGCGCCAGTGTTGTGGCGTTTGCCAAGCTGGGGCATCTCATTGAATCCACAGCAAGCGGATTCTGTCATGCAATACGAACGACGTGTCTTCACCCGCGCTGCATTCCGTCGCAGTTTGTCGTGGGCCGAACGCGCAATGCGCGTTTGAGCTGAGCATCATTTATGGCGCAGCCGTTGCCGCCTTCACCATCGCGTCGTCCATATCTATTACGTGCCATGCACGAGTGGATGATGGATAACAATCAGACTCCCCACATCGTCGTCGATGCAGGCATCCAAGGCGTGGAAGTACCACGCCAATATGTTCAGGATGGAAAGATCATTCTCAATGTCAGCTATCACGCCACACAAGCACTAAGCATGACTAACCATGAAGTCAGTTTCAGTGCGCGCTTTGGTGGTAATAGTTATCACGTTGTTATTCCCATCAATGCGGTTGTTGGCGTGTATGCCCGCGAAACAGGGCAGGGCATGATCTTCGGTGATGAAGATGCACCGGCGACACCACCGCCATCCCCACCTGACTCACCTACTCCATCTACTCCAACCAGCGATGCTGCTGCAGAAGAGAAGAGCGCCAAACGCGCGAAATTTAAAGTGGTGAAGTGAACTTTGATCTCTAAATCGGGAGGCTTGGAGAATTACCGTATTCCTATCTCCCCGTTTAAATGTTTCAGGTTCTTTAATTACCAATAAAACTTCCTGCCTCTCTATCTTTCTTTACCTTGTCACCCGCAAACACATTGCCATTCATAGTGATGTAGATGCCAGATGGAGCGAACTGCGCGATAGCGAAGGCCATGCCTAAATTGAACTCGGCATCGCTTTCGGCAAAGCGTGCTGGTTGTAAAGCACCCACCAATACAATGGTCTTGGATTGAATGGGCATCAATACCTTGGCTGTCTCGGTCATGGTGTCGGTGCCGTGCGTGATCACGATACTTTTATTCTCTAGCACCGAAACAATATCGAACAGCTCCTTACGATCAGCATCGGTTAGCTCAAGGCTGTCCTTGCGGAACGCCTCAACAATTTTGTACGGGCGAGTGACGCGTGCCACTTTGAGCATGTGCTCCACCGTCGTTTCACCCACTTGATAGGTGCTCAGCGTATCGAAGTAAGTTTTGTCGATGGTGCCGCCGGTGGTGACGATGGCGATCTGTGATGTTTCAGTAGACATGGTTTTCTGTGATCAATGATGGCCAGCGCGATGGCTGGGTATGGATCGATTCTACCCTGACCGCCACACGCATAATCGAGTCGTGGGGCAAGCTAATCGCTGGTGCCCATGATAGATCACCCCGTAAAAACGTGAATCATCGCTGGATAAGACAAACCCTGCCTTACGTATTTTAATAGATTGCAACTTTTCTTCAGCAGCTGTGTTTTGTGATACAGCGGTCACAACCATGCCGCAAGGGGAAGTCGAAGCCATGCCTGTTCTGAACTATTCTTGTCCATCGGTGTCTTTGGTGCGTGCTAGATTAGAAGTATCAAACGCAGCAAGATGCTGTTAATAACTACTTACTTAACATACTGGATGGCGATAAAAAGCAGGTTCGGGGATAACTGGCGATGATCAAGCTCCACAATATTCACAAGTATTACTACTCAGGCGGTCAGCCTCTGCATGTGTTGAAGGGAATCAATCTGCACATTAAGGAAGGCGAGCTGGTTTCTATTATGGGCTCGTCGGGATCGGGTAAATCCACGCTGCTGAATATTCTGGGCATTCTGGATTCACACAACGAAGGCAGTTACACGCTGGCGGGTCAGGAGATTCGCGACCTAACGGAAAAAAGCGCCGCTCATCTACGCAATCAATTGCTTGGTTTTGTGTTTCAGTCGTTCAATCTGCTGCCATTCAAGAATGCCACCGAGAACGTTGCGCTGCCTTTGTATTATCAGGGCGTCCGTCGCAAGGAACGTAACTATCGCGCCGATCAGTATCTGGACATGGTTGGTTTATCTGAACGCAAAACGTTCATGCCTAATCAACTTTCGGGCGGGCAGAAGCAGCGTGTTGCGATTGCACGCGCACTGGTAAGCAAACCCAAAGTGATTCTTGCAGACGAGCCCACTGGCGCGCTGGATAGTCAGACTACACAAGAAATCATGACCTTGTTTAAAGAGGTGCATCAGCGTGGCAACACCATCATCATTGTCACGCACGAACAGGACATCGCAGACCAGACGCAACGGCAGATTTTTTTGAAAGATGGTTTGATTGTAAATGCCGATGAACTTCATCGGCATGCCGAAACCATAACGGAACATTCATAACGGACTTTACCCATGCTTGACGGGCTACAGGAAATTCTTTTCACCTTGAAGCAGAACAAGCTGCGTACGCTGTTGACGGCGTTCGGTGTGTTCTGGGGCATTTTCATGCTGATACTGCTGCTGGGTGCGGGTAAGGGAATGCAGAACGGTGTGATGGAAGACTTCGGTGCAGATGTGCTCGACTTCATCATTGTTTATCCTGGAACGACCAATGTTGCCTATCGCGGGATGGGTGTGGGACGCGGTATTCAGCTTACGCAGGAAGATGCACAGGCTGTGTCGCAACAGGTGCAAAGCATTCGGACTTTATCGACGATAAATTCCGCGGGACGCGGCACCATCACATACGCGAACAAGGGCGGCGATTTTGAAATTCACGGTATTCCCGATGAATATTTCAAGATCAAGGAAGACGTACCGTTCAACTTCGGCCGCAAGCCAGACATGCTGGATAGCGATCAAATACGCAAAGTGGCGGTGATTGGTACCGCTGTTGCTGAACGATTGTTTCCAAAAGGGGTTGAACCCGTTGGCAAGGAAATTCGGGTGAAGGGCATGGTGGTGAAAGTCACCGGTGTGTTTTACGACAAGTTCAATCGCGGGCAATTCTCCGAACGTGTTTACATTCCTGAAACCACTTTCGAGCGGGTTTATGGCGGCGGCAATCGAATCTCTTCAATTTGGGTAAGGCCAAAAAAGGGAATCGACGGATTTCAGGTGGAAAAACAGGTGGTTGATTTGCTCAAGGTGCGACATGGCGTTGCGCCTGATGATATACGTGGAATTCAGTCATTCAACATGGCGAAGCCAGCACAGAATATCAGTGCATTATTTATCGGTATCAAAACATTCATCTGGTTCGTGGGACTTGGAACTCTGACAGCAGGTATCGT
>DATAHE010000079.1:0-5513 GCA_036263355.1 Steroidobacteraceae bacterium
CCATCCACCAAACACGCCAACACGATTGCCCATCAAGGTCACCGTACCGCCGTTACCGCTTAAGCCCTGTGCATCAATCTCGCCGCTGATCGCCAGATCTTGACCGGCCTTGGCAATCACACTGCCACCATGATTTCCGGAGACATTCATGCTGCCATCACTGGTTTGCACAATGTTGTCAGACGCTTCCAGAACAATCTGACCGTCCTTGATGCTCAATCCAGTTGCTTCGAGTTGACCACTGTTCCTGACGACACCACCTTGCAGGTGATCCATCGCTTTGGCTGAGAGAATGAGCATACCGCCGGGTGCATACACTGCACCCTTGTTCTCTACTAATGCTTTAATGGCGGAAGGTTCCACAACGATACCGGTGAGTGAGCTGCCGTTGAAACTCAGAGTAATGGCTTCACCTGATGCCAGTGCAACCGTTCCCATTTGCGCGACCAGCACGCCTTCATTACGGACTTCGGGTGCAAGCAATGCAATGTAGCCACCAAGACCCGCATTCAGCTGACCTTGGTTAATGACGCTGCCCGTTGAGCCATTGCGATTGAATAAGCTGTTACCCGCCATGAAGTCTTCATTGCTGATGGAGTGCGTGGTCGCAACCAGCCCACCAACATCAGCGCTTGACGTCGAACTGAACAGCACACCATTCGGGTTACTGAGAAACACCTGTCCATTCGCAGAGATATGGCCGAATATCTGACTGGGTTGCATGTCCAGAACGCGATTCAACGTTACCGAAGTACTGGATGGTTGATTGAAGTTGACCGTTGCTTGTGAACCCACATCGAATGTCTGCCAATCAATCACGCCACGCTGTGTGGTTTGATTGATATCCATATTCGCGCCGCTCTGGGTAATAGTCGCAGCGCCAGAGACAACCTGACCATTGGTTGGTAATTGCGTTGCTGCTGGTGGCGCGATGCCAACCGCCTGTGCATGGATTTGTGATGATAGCCCGAGCAATGCAAATGCAATGATCAGGTTATTTGACCACGACTTCCGCTGATGCGCTTGTTCGCTGCAAATCGTATTGCTGCGCGCGTTAACGAAAGCTGCCAGGCTTGATATATTCTTCATGGTATTAGTCCGGGATGACTTGTTCATGCATCAAAACGACATGCTTGCTTGCAACCAGAATCGATTCTTCTTTAATGAACCATCCTGGTCCATGCCAGTAACTGTGGCGCGCGGATTGTCACCGACGCGATGCGCCCAGGTGGCTTTAACACTTAAACCAAAATCACTTAACCAGCCAGCGGATACACCCACGCCCTGCAGGTTGTAACTGTTCTTGGTGGATGCACCGATAAAGCTGTTGTCG
This sequence comes from Steroidobacteraceae bacterium, assembly GCA_036263355.1. Taxonomy (GTDB): domain Bacteria; phylum Pseudomonadota; class Gammaproteobacteria; order Steroidobacterales; family Steroidobacteraceae; genus CAILZL01. Next base: position 1,334 of record DATAHE010000079.1, read on the forward strand.
TGATTAACGGTGATGTTTCCCCAGTCGTAAAAACCGGTAACACTGAAATTGCGTGGCAGGCGAAAGCGACCTTCAACATTTGCAATCATGCCCTGGTCACCACCTGCTTCACTCGCAGGATAGGCGCGCACACCCGAGGCGCCACCGAGATAAAACTTTTCAGATGAATCGAGATTCTTTGTGGCGATCTGGCCATTGACACCAACGTACAGTGATGAAGCATCAGTAAGCTGTTGTTGACGACTGAAGAAGTAACGTAATTTGGTGAAGCTACCGTGTACCTTGGTCGTCGCCGCATCCGCCGCTTCATTGGGTGAACCACCGAGATCGGCTTTACCGGTCACGACATTCAACATCGCAGAATTGATGCCACCACCACCCAGACTATCAAACCGGTGTCCTTTCAAACCCAGCTCGATGGTGCTGACCTTGTACTTGGTGGTAGTGACGTTGCCCGCCAGATTATTGAATCGTGAGCTATCCAGTGCGGCAGTGAAATAGAGATTCTTGCTGCGCGCACGAATCAACGGATAACTTGCATCAAGCCCATAGGATGTAGAGTTGCCATGGACGTCTAACGAAGAGAACTCGCTCGCGACCAGATCGTATTTGAGATAAGAGGCATGTGGTCCCACTCGCCAGCCATTGCTGCCAATGGGTGCGGTAGCTGACAACTGCCCATAGTTAATTCCCTGAGCACGTAGATAAGTGAGACTGGTTTGATCACCAATATGGAACAAGCTATTGGCGAACAGCGTAGCGGAGGCTCGTACTTCACCTGTAAATCGTGACCCGGTGTTGTCGACAGTGACATTACCACTGAACAATGATTGATCCTGCACACGCAACACCAGATCCGTTTCGCGTTCTGCCTTACCTGCTGCAAGATTGCCTGAAGCCGCGATGCCCGGAAGATCACTGATCAACAACAAGGCACGATCAAGACGATTCGAGTTAAGAGGCGCACCAGGACGTTGTTGCTTGCCAACGATGGATTCCAGTCTGTCGAAAGCAATATGTGTCGGCGGATCACCTTCCAGACGAGTGCGGCCATATACTGCTTCGACAATGGCGATGTTAACAACGCCACTGCCAATCGTTTGCACTGGCAAGTAAGCGCGAACAATCCAGCCAGCCTTGCGATAAGCTTCGGCCACTGCAATCGCGGCTTTTTGCAACTCACTGAAGTCGATAGGTCGATTTAGATAACCTGCAACGGCTGCATTCAGCTGAGCAGTGGTTAGTAAGACATTGCCGCTAAAGTGAAATGACGTGACGGTGATAGTTGGACCTTTATCAACTTGCGCTGCAGTATTGCCATTTGCAGTGATTTCCGGTGGCTGCTTCTTTTGCACATCATTTTCTGGACGGCTCTTTTCGATTTCTTGTCGTACCGACCCTGCATCTGGCGATACCTGTGCCCATACCTGCGTGGTTAACAGCGACAGCGCGAATAACAATGGCAATCCGAAAATGTTTTTCTTCATGATGTTCTATTTGTTGCACAGCTTGTAATTACTTAAAGCCCTTCTGACAATTTGAATGCGACGATCTTCATGCGGCAAGTAATTGCCGCTATAGAATCTGCTTCTGTCCGACAATACTGACAACAAGCTTGCTATCGATGAGCACACACATGAGTGAGCAACATCACATATGTGTTTTGACCGTGATCACCACAGGCAGCAATCAGCAAAGGGCTTATCGAACCCTGAACTGAAATCTTAAGAACATGATGGACATCGCCTGTGATAGTCCTGATATCAGCAGTGATGATTAAGAGGTTCTACCTACTCGGTGAGAATTACAGCGAACCAAAGATCCAAAAAAAAGGCGGCAAGGAGCTGCCGCCGTTTATCAATCTGCAATGATTATTTAAATTGAGCTTGTCAAAAAGAGCCTGATTTAAAATGCTCTCGCCAATGCATCAGGCAATCGCTCCACACCGATCACTTCCATATCAACAAGATCTCGGCGAGGCACATTTGCTGAAGGAACAATGGCGCGTTTGAATCCATGTTTGGCAGCTTCTCGCAAACGTTCTTCGCCATAAGGCACAGGACGAATCTCGCCAGCAAGACCGACTTCACCAAAGCACACCAGTCCATTGATTAATGGTCGATCACGCAAGCTCGACGCTGTCGCAAGCAACACAGGTAAATCAGCAGCAGTCTCCGCAATACGTACACCACCAACCACATTCACGAATACATCCTGCCCCATCGTCGCAATACCACCATGTCGATGCAGGATGGCAAGCAACATCGCAAGGCGATTTTGTTCAAAGCCCACTGCAACCCGACGTGGATTCATGCCTTGACCTTCGTCAACGAGAGCCTGCACTTCAATCAGCATGGGTCTGCTGCCTTCGCGTGCAATCAATACGGCGCTGCCCGGAATGGGCTGCGCATGTTGCGATAGAAAGATTGCAGAAGGATTTTTGACTTCTTTCAATCCCTGCTCGGCCATCGCAAATACGCCGACTTCATTCGCAGCACCGAAACGATTCTTCACAGCACGTATTAAACGATAGCGACTACCTGCATCGCTTTCAAAGTACAACACCGTATCAACCATGTGCTCAAGAATGCGTGGACCCGCAATGGCACCTTCTTTAGTGACATGACCAATGATCAGTACTGCAGTACCTTGTTCCTTTGCATAGCGAACCAGCTGCGCTGCGGATTCACGTACTTGCGATGCAGAACCCGGCGATGACTCTACGGCATCCATGAACATGGTTTGAATGGAGTCAATCACCAGTACTTTGCAATGCAGTCGCGATGATTCTGCGATGACATTATCAACATTGGTTTCGGCCATGAGATGCAACGATGTCGCACTGGCTCCAAGACGTTTGGCGCGCAGACTCACTTGATGCAATGATTCTTCGCCGGTGGCATATAAAGTAGTGACGTTCTGGCTGAGCTGATCAGCGGCCTGCAACAACAAGGTGGACTTGCCAATGCCCGGATCACCACCGAGCAACGTCACCGAACCTGCAACCAAACCGCCACCCAGTACTCGATTCAATTCGTCCATGCCGGTAGAGATGCGCGACTCCTGTGTTTCAGTGATCTCATCGATACGCTTGCTGCTGTTACTGCCCGTCACCAATGACGATACCCGCGAGCTACCTTTGCCAAGATTGACGCGAGTCAGTGAATTCCACGCACTGCACGCTGGACATTGGCCCTGCCACTTCAGGCTTTCGCCGCCGCATTGGTCACAAACATACATTTCTTTGCTTTTGGCCATGATGAGTCAGTATCGGTCAATTAGTAGATAAGTGATCAGTTAATTCCTGCGAGCACCCGTCGGCGATTCGCGTCTTGGTGGCGCTAACAGCCACGAAGACCAGATAGATGTGACGGGCACGACAATTTGCTTTCAGGACTTTCCTCTATACTCACAAATTATTGTTACCAAGCAAAGGTTCCTGGCAGCTTCAAATGGCGTTCAGGCTGGATCAGTTCGACAAAAAGCAGCAAATGATGGGCATGGCGGGCGTAACGGCCATCGTCATGCTGCTCTGTTGCTGGCTGATTTCCACTCAAACCAACTCGCTCCAACTGTGGCTTTATGACACGGCACAACGTCATGCCCCGGCCACCGCTCCATCTCACGTAGCCATCGTCGCCATTGATGATGCCAGCAAGTCACGATTGGGTGAATGGCCATGGTCCAACAATGCCCATGCAAAGCTGGTGGACATCCTTCGCGGCGCAGGCGCAACCGGCATCGCCTTCACCACTCCTTTATATGCATCCAACAACAGTGGTGATGGTACCAGCACGCTCACCGATGCCGATCAGCGCCTGATCCAGGCCATGCAACAAGCCAAAGTACTGCTGCCGCTTGAGGTGTCATCACAGATCACCGCGCCCAGCGATAACTCTGGGATGACCGAATTGATTGCAAAGCACGGCCTCTCACCAGATGCCACCGCGATTGCGGCCGCAAAGCCCGCCGCATTAATCAGCTCGATGGAAAAACCTTTGCTGCAAGCGGCCTATGGAGTTGGGCACATGTTTTCGACATCAGACAATGATGGCGTTACGCGTCGCGAATTTTCAGCCGTGAAGGTGGGTAATCAACTACTGCCATCCTTGTCTGTTGCCCTTGCCTTCACTACCTCTCCAGGCAGCGACAAGCAATTAACAAAGAAAAAGCTAACGAC
>DATAHE010000080.1:0-2123 GCA_036263355.1 Steroidobacteraceae bacterium
GGCAACAAACCACGATATCGTCGCCATGGAGTGGACGAATTGTCATTCAACTGTGAGGTAGCATTCGTTATCATCTGCGCCCGTTAAAATACCTATAATGCGCCAAGCATATCAATTCATTACATGACCATTACACTACAAGGACTCACTATGCAGCGACCTTCTCACCATTCATTAATGCGCGGTTTCACCTTGCTGGAAATCATGGTGGTGGTCGTGATCCTTGGCATTCTTGCTGCGCTGGTTGCGCCAAAAGTTATTCGTCGTATCGACGACGCGCAGATTACCAAAGTGAAGCAGGATATTCGCGCCTATGAAACCGCATTGAATCTGTTCCGTCTGGATAACTTCAAATATCCAACCACCGAACAAGGTATACGCGCATTGGTACAACAACCTACTGATCCCAGCATTCGCAACTGGAAAGCAGGTGGCTATCTGGATGGTTTAAGACAGGATCCATGGGGATATGACTACCACTATGTTTATCCCGGCACGCACGGTAAAGAATATGATCTGTACTCACTAGGCGCCGACAATCAGGAAGGCGGCGAAGGCACCAACGCAGACATCGGCAACTGGAACGCCGATTGACAATGACATCAACATCGATCAACTGATTTCTGATCAACTGACCCCCATGCGTGTGGCATCGTGTCCAGATTCGACTTGCAAGCACGTTGTCACACGTAAATCGCATAAAGGATTTACGTTGCTGGAACTGCTGGTGGTAATTGTCATCATCGGCATTGTCATCTCAGTCGCCAGCGTTTCAGTAAATGTGCTGGGGCGTGACAACCAGATCGAAGATCAAGCCAAACGCTTGAATGCGGTGATTTCACAGGCACGTGAAGAAGCGGAAATGCAGGCACGTGACACAGGGTTGTTTATCGAACGTGATGGCTATCTTTTCATGCGTTACAACTATCCAACTCGAACATGGAATGAGATTGAAGATGATGAGCTGCTGAAACGTCGTGAGTTGCCTGCGGGGTTACAAAACCGCTTATGGCTTGAAGGACGTGAAGTGATTCTGAAAACACATGCGGAACTGATGAAAGACGTAAAGCACTCCGCATCCGAATCATATTCGAGTAGCACATCGGATAGTCAAGGCAATGTTCCTAAAGATCCACGTGTGCCGCAGGTTGCCATTCTGTCGAGTGGCGACCTCTCGCCTTTTGAATTGCGCATCGAGCGCGAAGGTGCTGATTTCAGCTGGCATCTGGTGGGCAAGCCAGACAACAGCCTGACTGTGGAAGTCACCGATGCTCCACACTAGAAATATCTCAAAAGAATCTGCGCCAAAAGGATTCACGCTAATTGAAGTGCTTGCCGCTCTCATCATCGTTGGTCTCGGCATGCTGGCAGTGATTCGCGCTGTGAATCAAACCATCAACAACACCAACTATCTGCGCGAGAAAGCGATTGCTCATTGGGTGGCGATGAACAAGCTCACCGATGTTCGATTGAGTATGTCACCACCATCCAATGGTTCCAGCGATGGCGATGTGGACATGGCAGGCATTGCCTGGCGTTGGCGCATGACCGTAAGCGAACTAATGCCGGGATTGAAATCCATAGAGATAAAAGTCGCGCCAAAAGATGCAGGTGCCGATGCCAGCATGGACACCATCAATGGCACCTACGGCACGGCGTTCTCTCCCAGCTCGCCTGCCATGTGGGATTACAACTCTGGCATTGGACCCGGCGGCAATCCGAATAATCCACAGAATCCAGGCAATCAAACACCTGGACCAATCAATCCCGGATCACAGCCGAACAATCCAGCACCGGGCCCAGTACCCGGACCGTTGCGATAATCATGAACACACGATCATCTCGCGGATTTACCTTGCTAGAGTTGCTGATCGCCATTGTGATCTTCGCCATCGTCGGTGTGTTGGCGATGGGCGGATACAACCAGTTAGTTCGCCAGCGTGAAATTGCCGCGGCAACCATGGAACGCGTACGTAATCTGCAACGAACTGTTATGCGCATGTCGCAGGACTTTGAACAACTGGCTGCACGACCGATCCGTGATGCGACCAGTGCCACGGATATGCCCGCGCTCCTCACCAGCACCAATACTGGTGACTTGGTTGAATTCACCCGTGCAGGAT